>JAFIHI010000108.1 GCA_017848755.1 Nakamurella sp.
ATCCCGTCGTGACGCCGCTGCGGCTGGGTGCCGCGGTCGCCTCCGCGGTGGGCCCGATCGACGACGTGCCGCCGCCGCTGCGCGCGGAGGTGGAGGGCGGCAACGAGACCTGGCAGTACACGACGGTGATGCGCAAGAACGCGGCCGGGGTGCTGGCGCCGGTGCCGGCGCTCGTGGTCGGCGGACCGGTGGTGATCCCGCGTAGCGGCGACGCATTCGGCGTGTACTTGATCTTCCTGCTGACCACCGAACAGAAGACCCTGGCGGTGGTGCAGCAGACGCTGCTGGTGGGTGCCGCGGCGTTGGCGCTCGCGCTGGGGCTCATCGCGTTCCTGGTGGCGACGGCCGTGCTGCGGCCGATCCGCCGCGCCTCCGCGGTAGCCGCCCGGGTCGCCGCCGGGGATCTGTCCGAACGCATGCCGGTGCGCGGCGCTGCGGAGCTCACCAGCATGGCCAGCTCGTTCAACGGCATGGCGGAGGCGATCCGCGTCCAGATCCGCCAACTGGAGGAGTTCGGGGCGCTGCAACGCCGGTTCACCTCGGACGTGTCGCACGAACTGCGGACCCCGCTTACCACGGTCCGCATGGCCGCGGACACCCTGCACGCGGGCCGCGACGAGTTCCCGCCGCACCTGGCACGGGCGACCGAGCTGATGGTCGACGAGTTGGACCGATTCGAGGACCTGCTCACCGACCTGCTGGAGATCTCCCGGTATGACGCCGGAATGGCCGAGCTGCAGGCGGATACGGTGGACGTGCGCACCAGCGTCATGGACTGCGTGGCGGCGGCCGGGCCGGTGGCCGCGACCACCGGTGTGCGGATCATCACGCATCTTCCGGACGTCGAGGTGAGTGCCGAGGTGGACGTCCGACGCGTCGAGCGGATCGTGCGCAACCTACTCAACAACGCCGTGGACCACGCGGAGGGCGGGTCGATCGACGTCGAGTTGGCCGCTGACGAGGACGCGCTCGCGATCGCGGTCACCGATTACGGGGTCGGCCTGAAACCGGGCGAGGCGGGGCTCGTGTTCAACCGGTTCTGGCGAGCCGATCCGTCGCGGCAGCGGCGCACCGGGGGAACCGGGTTGGGCCTGGCGATCGCGCTGGAGGACGCCCGGCTGCACGGTGGCTGGTTGCAGGCGTGGGGCAATCCGGGGCACGGCGCCCGGTTCCGGCTCACGCTGCCCCGCGTGCCCGGGTTCGTGCTGTCGGCATCGCCGCTGCCGCTCCGCCCGTCCGACGACGAGGCCGGTGACCGGGACGGCGACACGCCCGGGGGTGGCGATCCGGCCGCCCATGTGGTCGTCGGTCGCAGCGCCTATGACGCCATCCGTGCCGGCGGGTCGTTCGTGGTCCGCCCCGTGCTGGGGGTGTCTGCGGCTGGGGTGTCTGCGGCTGGGATATCTGCGACCGGGGTGTCGGCGACCGGGGCTCCGGGGGCGGTCGCTCCGGCGACACCCGCGCAGCCGCCGATGGAGACGCCCGCCGGCCAGGGCGCCGGAGTGCGCACCGGACCGGGCGCCAGACCGGATACGGAACGGGACGGTGAGCACGGCTGATGTGCGAGCAACGAGCGAACGATCACGCCAGCGCTCGGCCGGGCGTTCGGCGATGGATGGCTCGCCCGTGTCGCCGCCCGGCGCCCGCTCGCCGCGCCCGCTCGCCGATCGCGACGCTGGTGGCCGTGTTCGCGGCAACGCTCGCGGTGGCGCTGGTGGCCGGCTGCGCCGGGCTGCCCACGTCCAGCCCGCCGCAGGTCGTGCGGAAGGTCGCCGACCAGTCGATCCCGGCCGCCCCGCAGGGCCCGGACCCCGGGCAGCAGCCCGAGCAGATCGTCCGGGAGTTCATCCACGCCTCGGCCCTGACAGAGTACGACACCGCCGGTGAGTCGTTCGTGGTCGCGCGCGAATACCTCACGCCGGCGGCGCAGAAGTCCTGGCACGCGGACTCGAGTTCGACTCCGATCGTCGTGCTGTCGGACGATTTCTCGGCGACCCCCAACCCCGACAGCCCCGGCGTCGTCACCGTGTCCGGGCGACAGGTCGGCGAGGTCGAGCCCGACCGCTCCTACAAGCCGGTCGATTCGCGCGACTACCAGATCACCATGCATCTGGATAAGACGGACGGACAATGGCGCATTGCCGACCCCCCGGGCAGCGTGCTCATCACCCGGGGCGATTTCTCCACCGCGCTGCGGTCCCGCACGGTCTACTTCCTGGACGCCACCGGGCGCGTGGTGGTGCCGGATATCCGGTACATCCCCAACTCGCACAACCCCGAACTGTCCGCGAACCGGCTGATGGACCTGCTGCTGCGCGGCCCGAGCAAACAGCTCACCGGCGCGGCCCGCACCCAACTCGGACCGGGCGCCGAGCTGCAGTCGAACGTGCACATCGACTCCGCGGGAATCGCCCATGTCGACCTCGGCGGCGTCGACGTCACGACCCCGGCCGCGCGCCAGGCGCTGGCCGCGCAGGTGGTCTGGACGCTCGACCCGGACGTGCAGCAGATTGCGATCACCGTCAACGGACTGCCGCTCAACACGGCGGGCGCGGCGGGCGGATCGACCACCGGGCCCACGGCATCCGCCAGCAACCCCGACAACCCGGACAACGTGTACAGCCTGGCCAGCGGCACCGTAGAGAACTTCAGCCCCGATGCCGTGCCCGGATCCGCGCAAGCGGTGTCCGATGCCTATTACATCGACAGCGGCGTGATCCTACGGCTGTCCGACGGCACGCCGATGTGGGGCAGCGTGGGCACCGGCTCGGTGCACGTGCTGTCCGCAGCACTGTCTGCAGCCTCCGGCGCGCTGGCGGCCGTGACACGCGATCAGGACGGCAGCCAGGAGCTGCTCGTCGGCCGACCGTTCGACCACCAGCCCGCCGTCACGGCGCTCAAGGCGACGACGCTGACGCAGCCGAGCTTCACCCGCTGGGGCTTCGCCGCGTGGACCGTGCAGAACGGCGCCACCCAGCCGGAGGTGTACCAGGTGACGATCACCTCGGGCGCCCCGACGTGGTCGCGGGTCCCGGCGCCGGGGCTCGCAGGCCTGGGGCCGGTGACGGCGCTGGAGCTCTCACCGGACGGGGTGCGAGTCGCCGTGGTCGCCGGCGGGGCACTGTATCTCGGCGTCATCTCGCCGGCACCGGACACCGGGCAGGATCCGGGTTCCGGCCCGTCATCGGCGCCCGCATCCGGAGCATCGGGCGGTCCGGCGAGCACTTCCGGCAGCACCACGGATACGGCGGGCGCTTCCGGCGGCCGTGGCGCTGCCGGCGGTTCCAGCGGCAGCGGCGGTGCGAGCGGCAGCGGCGGTGCGGCGAACGCGGATCATCACGGCGTGCAGATCACCGGGCTGACCATGCTGCGCCCCGACCTCACGGACGTCGGCCCGGTGACCTGGGAGGATTCCACCACCCTGCTGGTGGGCGCGAAGATCACCGGCAGCACGCACCGCACCGTGTTCGAGGTGTCGGTGGACGGTCAGAGCGAGGACGCCGTCACTACCTCGCAGGTGTTCGGCGATGTCTTCGGCGATGTGGAGGCGATCGCGAGCTCCAATTCTGATCTCCCATTGCTCATCTCCTTCGGGGGCCGTATCTGGCAGTTGCAGGGCGGCCGGCTCACCGGGCAGTGGGTGCCGCCGGACGGCCGCAACTGGATGACGGGGACCATGCCGTTCTACCCCAACTGACCGACAACGCTCGGGTTATCCACAGGAAGTTGAATCTCTTCGCACAGTTGTCCACATTCTTGCCGGGTTTCCGAGTATGACGACGTTCTCGTGCGAGCCTCTGTCGCATGGCCATGGATTCGGAGCCGGCATCCGGTCGGCGGGGGTCGTCCTCGTCGTCCTCGAGGGCGCGTAGCGGGGACGTGGTGCAGCCGCGCCACACGGGCGTGGCCCGGTCGCTGCTCGGCGCCGTCATCGAGACCTTGCGCGTCGCGATCGACCTGGTGCTGCCGCGCACCTGCCCCGGTTGCCACGCGCCCGTGCCCTGGTGTGAGGTGTGCGCGGCCACCCTGCAACGGCGGCCGCGAGCCGTGGCGCTGCCCGAGGCGGCCCTCGACCGGCTGGCGGCGGCCGGGCTTACCCTGCCGACGGTGCGCGCGCTCGCCCGCTATGCGGGGCCGGTGCGAGCAGCGATCATCGCCGGCAAGGAGCGTGGCCGGCGAGACCTGCCGCCGCGGCTCGGCGCCGCGCTCGGGGCAGGGCTCCTGGCGCTGCAGGACACGGCGGTTCTGCCGACGGAGCTGTGGCTCGTTCCGGCGCCGACCCGGCGCGCCTCGGCGCGGGCACGCGGCGGTGACCCGGTCGCCGTCATGGCTCGCATGGCCGCGACGGTGCTCGCCGCACACGGGCGACCGGCGGGCGTCGCCCCGTGCCTTCACCTGTCCGGGAAAGCCCGTGATTCGGTCGGCCTCGACGCCGCCGCGCGTGCAGCGAACCTTGCCGGCGCCATCCGGTTCGACGCACGGGCAGCACCCCCGCCGGGCGCGTTCACCGTTCTGCTCGACGATGTGCTCACCTCCGGCGCGACCGTTGGCGGATCGTGCGAGGTGCTTGCTGCAAGCAGCGTCACACTCGGCGGTGTGCTGGTTCTTGCCGCGGTGCCGTCGCCGCAAAAGCCGCTGCTCCCGGTATCCGCGCACCGTCGTCCGGGCGGGCCGTGATCGTCGACCGGCCCGTGCAGCGTGTACGCGACGGCTCGTCATGCACGGTAGATTCATAGGAAGTACCGGGGTTCGCACCGGCCACGCCACCCCGGTCAGGGATTGGGATCAGTACGGGTCGCATGGACCCGCCGGACCTGGGAGGACACGTGGATATCGTCGTGACGGGGCGGAACGTCGAGGTGCCTGAACATTTCAAGGTGCATGCGTCCGACAAGCTGGCCCGGGCGGAGCGGTACGACCCGAAGATGTCGCGCGTCGAGGTCGAGCTCGCGCATGAGGCGAACCCACGGCAGGCCAAGACCAAGCAGCGCGTGCAGCTCACCGTCACCGGACGAGGTCCGGCCGTGCGGGCGGAGGCGTCTGCCGAAACATTTTACGCCGCACTCGATCTCGCCGTCGAAAAGCTGGAGGGGCGACTGCGGAAGGCGCGCGGGCGTCGACTCGATCGCGTGACGTCACGCAGCCCGCTGGGCGAGGTCGCCGCCGAAGCGGAAGCGATCGCTGCGGTCGACGGTGCGGCCGAGCGCGATGATGCGGGAGCGGCGCCCGACGAGGGCGGCCCGGGTCGTGTGGTGCGCATCAAGAGCCACCCGGCCGACCCGATCACGGTGGACCAGGCACTGTGGCAGATGGAGCTCGTGGGCCACGACTTCTATCTCTTCAACGATGCCGAGTCCGGGCTGGCGAGCGTCGTCTATCGCCGGAAGGGTTTCGATTACGGGCTGTTGCGGCTGGGCTGAGCGGCTTCGCCGCGCGGTCGCGTGCACGGTCAACGTGGTGAGTGCGCCTACCATGGGGTGCGCCAACGAGTGCATGACGAACGACTGAGGTGTCAACGTGTCCCTGCTGTCCCGACTGCTGCGTGCCGGTGAGGCGAAAACGCTGAAGCGCCTGGCCGCTATCGCCGACCACATCGACGGGCTCGAGGACGACTACGTCGGACTGACCGATGACGAGTTGCGCGCGAAGACCGACGAGTTCCGCACCCGGCTCGACAATGGCGAGACGCTCGACGATCTGCTTCCCGAGGCGTTCGCCGTCGTCCGAGAGGCGGCCAAGCGGACCTTGGGCCAGCGGCACTACAAGGTGCAGCTGATGGGCGGGGCAGCCCTGCACCTAGGGAACATCGCCGAGATGAAGACTGGCGAGGGCAAGACTCTCGTCTCGACGCTGCCGGCCTATCTGAACGCGCTGGCCGGAAACGGCGTGCACATCGTCACGACCAACGATTATCTGGCGCAGCGCGATTCCGAGTGGATGGGCCGGGTGCACCGGTTCCTCGGCCTCGAGGTCGGCGTCATCCTCGCGCAGATGCCGTCGGATCAGCGTCGTGCCGCCTACGCGGCCGACATCACGTACGGCACGAACAACGAGTTCGGCTTCGACTACCTGCGGGACAACATGGCGTGGTCGAGTGCCGATCTCGTCCAGCGCGGCCACCACTACGCGATCGTCGACGAGGTCGACTCCATTCTGATCGACGAGGCGCGTACTCCGCTGATCATCTCCGGTCCCGCCGACCAGTCGTCGAAGTGGTACACGGAGTTCGCCCGGCTGGTGCCGCGGCTGAAGAAGGACATCGACTACGAGGTCGATCTGTCCAAGCGCACGGTCGGCGTCACCGAAGAGGGTGTGCAGAAGGTCGAGAAGGCATTCGGCCTGGAGAACCTGTACGAGGAGGTGAACACCCCGCTTGTCGGGTTCCTGAACAACGCGATCAAGGCGAAGGAGCTCTACAAGAAGGACAAGGACTACATCGTGGTCGGCGGCGAGGTGCTGATCGTCGACGAGTTCACCGGCCGCGTGCTGCACGGCCGCCGCTACAACGAGGGCATGCATCAGGCGATCGAGGCCAAGGAAGGCGTCGAGATCAAGGCCGAGAACCAGACCCTGGCCACGATCACGCTGCAGAATTATTTCCGGCTCTACGAGAAGCTCGCGGGGATGACGGGCACGGCGCAGACCGAGGCAGCCGAGCTGCACGAGACGTACAAGCTCGGTGTGGTGTCGGTGCCCCCGAACAAGCCGGTGATCCGCGTCGACGCGGACGACATCATCTACAAGACCGAAGAGGTGAAGTTCGACGCGGTGGTCGACGACATCGTCGAACGTCACGAGAAGGGCCAGCCGATCCTGGTGGGCACGGCCAGCGTCGAGCATTCCGAGCGACTCTCCAAGCTGCTGCTCCGCGCGGGCGTCCCGCATGAGGTGCTGAACGCCAAGAACCATGCCCGTGAGGCCGCGATCATCGCGCAGGCCGGGCGCCTGGGTGCCGTGACGGTGGCCACCAACATGGCCGGCCGCGGCACCGACATCGTTCTCGGCGGGAATCCGGACTTCACCGCGGACGCCGATCTGCGCGAGCGGGATCTGAGCCCCACCGACACGCCGGAGGAGTACGAGGCCGCCTGGCCGGAGGCGCTGGAGAAGGCGAAGAAGCGCTCGGCCGAGGAGGCCGACAAGGTTCGCGCCGCCGGCGGTCTCTACGTGCTGGGGACGGAACGGCATGAGTCGCGCCGCATCGACAACCAGCTCCGCGGGCGGTCCGGCCGTCAGGGCGACCCCGGGGAGTCTCGTTTCTACCTCTCGCTCGGCGACGACCTGATGCGCCGGGTCGGCGGCACCACCGTCGAAATGATGATGACCCGGCTGCGCATGCCGGACGACATGCCGATCGGGCACAAGTTCGTGTCCAAGGCCATCAAGAGCGCACAGACGCAGGTCGAGCAGCAGAACTTCGAGATCCGCAAGAACGTGCTCAAGTACGACGAAGTCATGAACAAGCAGCGCATGGTCATCTATGACGAGCGGCGGCGTGTGCTTGGCGGTGAG
>JAFIHI010000109.1 GCA_017848755.1 Nakamurella sp.
CGCACGGCGCGGGCCGATCGGCATCCTGATGACGGTGCCCGCGTTCGTCCTGGTCGTCGCGCTGTTGGGTATCCCCATCGGCCAGGCTGTCTACTACTCGATGACGAATTGGGATGGACTGACGACGACGTGGATCGGGCCATCCACCTACCTGCGGGAGTTCTCGAACCCAGCGTTCTGGCGGGTGCTGCAGAACAATGCGCTGCTCCTCCTCGCGGTTCCGGTCGCCATGATCCTTTCCCTCGCGATCGCCTACGTGCTCAATCTGAAGATCCCCGGCTGGCGCCTCTTCCGCACGCTGATCTTCATGCCGACGGCGATCTCCTGGGTCGTCATCGGCATGGTTGCTGCGCGTCTATTCGCTCAGCAGGGCGACCTCAACGGGATACTCCGGGCACTCGGCTTGGGCTTCCTGCAGACCGACATGCTGGCGGGCGAACGCACGGCGCTGCTGGCCGTCGCCATCGTGTTCGTGTGGTCGATGGTCGGCACCAACATGATCATCTTCCTGGCGGGGTTCGCGACCATGGACGGCTCCCTGATCGAAGCCGCGCGCATCGACGGCGCCTCCGGGTGGGTGATCTTCCGCAGCATCATCATCCCGCAGATGCGGCGATTCCTGCAGTTCTCCTTCATGATCACGGCGATCAGCGCCTTCACCGCGCTGTTCAGCCTGATCTATGTGATGACGGGCGGCGGGCCGGGCTACGGCACGACCACGCTGGAGTTCTTCGTGTACCAAACCGCCTTCTCGCAAACCAATTTCGGCCTCGGCGCGCTGCTGGGGATCATCCTGTTCGTGATCATGGCCCTGATCGGATTGATGCAACACTTCGTGCTCAAGGACTCGGACTGATGGCAGCGGTCGGGATCTCGCAGGCGCAGGCCGACGCATCTGTCGGCGACGGACAGCGTGGCGGCGGACCAGGTCGCGGCAGGTCCGACGGCGGCACACCGCGTCCCGGCGGGTCCCGTCGGTGGCGCGCGGGGACGATCGCGCTCGTCGCCGTGATGTGCGCCGTGTGCGCCGTGATGTTGTACCCGTTCTGGTTCATGATCAATACGTCGTTCAAGACGCAGCAGCAGTTCGATGGTGCGCCAGGGCATTCGGTCGCGTCCTGGTCCAAACTCGTCGACGCCATCCCGGTCGGCCGCGAGCTGCTCAACTCGGTGTTGGTGTGTGTGCTGGCGATCATCGTCATACTCGCGGTCAGCAGCCTGGCGGGATTCGCCTTCGCAAAGCTGAAATACCGGTTCGCGACACTGGTTTTCCTCGGGATCGTGAGCGCGATGCTCATCCCTATCCAGTCGATCATGATCCCGGCGTATGTGAATCTGGCGAAATTGCATCTCGTAACCGGGTACACCGCAGCGGTTTTCATGTACGCCGCGCTGGGGACGCCATTCGCGACATTCCTGATGACGACCTACTTCCGCAGCTTGCCGGACGAGCTCGTGGAGGCTGCGGTGGTGGACGGCTGTGGCTACTTCAAGACGTTCACACGAATCGCGCTGCCGTTGGCCGGTCCAGCGCTGGTGACCGTGACGGTGCTGCAGTTCATCCAGATCTGGGACGATCTGCTCGTGGGCTTGCTGTTCCTGCAGGACCCGGTGCAGCGACCGATTACCGTTGGGCTCGCGGTGCTCGCGTCCGGCCGGACGACCGATGTGCCCGTCCTGATGGCCGGATCGATCGTGAGCGCGCTACCCGCGATCGTCGTCTACCTCATTTTCCAGCGCCGTCTGGTCAGCGGCCTCACGGCGGGCGTCACCAAGTAGTGGCACGGTCGGCCTGATGCAGCCGCCTTCGGGGGAACCGCTTGTTGCGGAGCCTTTCCTGTCGAGGACGGAGATTCTTGAGCGGCAAAAGCGCAGATAGGGAGGTTCTGGATGCGTGCCGAGCAGTGTACGGAGCCATTGGCTACGCATGGCGAAGGCATCGTGTGGGATAACGACCGGGAGCGGCTTCTCTGGGTAGACATGTTGGCCGGAGACATCCTGGAAAAGGATGGCGATGCGGTGAAGCGGTACCACCTCGGAACAGTCGCGGCGGTGGTCCGCCCGCGTGTGGTGGGCGGATACGTGGTGGCCACGCGCGACAGATTTGTTCTGACAGACGCCGCGTTTGGAACGGTGCGGCGGTACGAAAAGCTACTGGAAATGCCGGACGCGAGGTTCAACGAGGGTGCATGCGACCCACAAGGCCGATTCTACTGCGGCTCCATGAGCACCGATGGGCAGCGTGACGCAGGGACGATGTACCGGCTGGACCCCGACGGGTCGATCACTGTCGTCATGACCCACCTGACAATTTCGAATGGGTTGGTCTGGGCGCCCGGAGGGGACATTGCCTATTTTGCCGATACCGCGACGCAACGAATTGATGCCCTCGACTTCGATCCCGAGTCAGGCAGGTTCACAGCTCGCCGCGAATTTGCCCGTCTCAGGAATGAGGGTGAAGGGCGCGGGCCCGATGGGTTGACTATCGACGTTGACGGAAACCTATGGGTGGCTCATTGGATGGGCGGCTCGGTTCAATGCATATCCCCGGCAGGTGTTGTGATCGACGTAGTCGAATTACCCGCGAAACGGGTGACCTCTTGCTGCTTCGGCGGAACCAGTTTGGATACGCTCTACATCACGACTTCCCGATATGAGATGGATGAGCCCGAACCCTGCGCGGGAGCGGTGTTCTGCTGTCGGCCCGCGACGCGAGGCGTGCCTATTGCCCGATTCGGAGGATAAAAATGCGCGCGCTCCATTCAGGCAGTTCCGAGACACCCCATTCCGATGTTCTGAACCAGCACACCACCGGGGCACTTTCCGCAGGTCATGGAATAACCGCCGATCAGGTGCGGGGGTCGGGCGGGTCCATGAGGCCGGCGGCGCGAAGCACCATCGCCCACTCGTGCGAAATCCCTTCCGGCACGTCCAACAGCGGCCAGACACGGGCCAGGTCCACGAGGTTCACCCAGCGGTAGATGTCGAACTGGGTACCTTCGGTCAGGGCCCAGGAATACACGGCAGCACGGATTCGTGGTTCGGCCAAGTCCCATGGAGGTCGGCCGGGGAGTTCGGCTGGGATGTCGTCGGCTATGACGGCGTTCCGCGGGCCGGCCAATCGCGACAGATCCACGGTCGCACTGCAGCCGCCCGTCCAGGCAGCGGTGACCCCGACCGCCCGCGCACGGTCCACTGGGTTCATGAGCCCACGTTGAACAACCATGTGATCACCAGTAATGGCGCCGGCCCAGGATCTCGTGTCCGACCGCGCCGACGAGCAGGAGCGCGACGCCAATCACGGTGAGGATGATGCCGAGGGTCCAGAGGAGCGGGATCGCGAAAACGAAGCCCAAGACGAGCAAGACGATTCCGAGCACCGTCACGTCATCCACCGCCTGTCGGGCGCTTTGTCGCGCTGGGCCGCCATGGAACCGGCGGTGCTTTCGCCGACGGCACGGGTCCGAACGCGCATGGCGGACACCGGCGAGTCCGCGCGAACCGGATGCACTCCGGGTACCCGCCGCAGCCTGCCGCCAAACCCTGCTACACCTGCCGTGCGCCTGGTGGCCGGACGTCGCCACTGATCACCGTCCGACCGAATGAACTCTTCGCGTCGACGAGGCGCGCGTTTATGACGCGCTCCCGCGGGAAGAACTCTGTATGGGCGATCACGAGGGTCACTACGGATCGGTGCCACCGTCGCGCCGCCGCCTGTTGGTGGTGGCGCTCCTCAGTCTTGTCGTACTGATCGTCGCCGCAGGGCTCGTCATCAACGTCGTCACGAGAACGTCCGTCAGCTGGGGTTGGTTGCTCGTTGCCGTCGGGTTTGCCGGCGGGATGTACACGCTCTACTTGTGGATCCGGCTGAGCGACTGAACTGCGAGCGACTGAACCCGACGGATCGGTGGCATCACGTCACAGGCCGATATCACAGGCCAGCGAGCCTCCTGCTTGCCGCGCCGAAAGACGCGGCATGGCGACGCATACCAGACCAAGGGTCACCGCGATCGGCAAGGCGACCGAGGATCGTCAGCAGCGTGAATCCATCAGGGCGCATACGATCATCGCCGAGTTCTTCCCACGTGATCGGCGCGGCCACACTCGCATTCGGTCGTGCCCGAACGGAGTACGGAGCCACTGTCGTTTGCGCGTATCCGTTTCGCATCACGTCGATGTACAGCCGACCCCGGCGATCGGCCTTGCGAACCGCAACGGTGCGGTGCGTCGCGTCGTCGTGCGCGAGCCGTTCACCGATCCCGCGGGCGAAATCGCGAACCTCATCGAAGGCGGGCCCCGTCTTGATCGGGGCCACGACGTGGACGCCGCGCGAACCGGTCACCTGCACGTAGGGGCGCAAACCGATAATGGACAGCAGGTCTCGCGCCGCGAGCGCGGTGTCTCGGACAACGCCGAAGTCGTCCTGCGCCGGGTCCAGATCGAAGACCACCAGGTCCGGATGCGTGAGATCCGTGCAGCGAGCGGTCCACATATGCACCGCGATCGCTCCCTGGTTCGCGAGCCACGCCAACGCCTCGGGGCGATCCGCGACCGCGTGCTCCACCGAGCCACCGGAGAGTCTCGGTACCTCGATCCTTCGGAGCCAGCCGGGGGCGCCGGAACGCGAAATATCCTGCTGCACAAACCCTTTGCCCCCGCCGTGGGCCGCTGAGGTGCCGATCCCGCGCGGGAATCGCTGCACCGTGAGCGGGCGTTCCTTGATCAACGGCAACATCCAGCGGGCGACATGGCGGTAGTAGTCGATCACGTCGCCCTTCGTGATCCCAACCTCGGGGAAAACCAGCCGATCGGGATGCGTGACGTCGACCTTCACACCGCTGGCTTACCCACCGGCCCGCCGGTACAAACGGGCTCTTACGCACGGATGCGGGGCAACTTGCCGCAGGCGTTCGTGCACGCGATGTTCCTGGAGACAGCTGCGCGGCTGGCCGGACCGTGACCGTGTCCAGGTCGCGTCCCGTGTATGACGGCGCCGACCCGGGTCCGCCGGGAGTCGTCGCCGCATGGTGTTGCCCGCCCCGCCAAAAGACGCCGGCAGTCGTTTGAGATGTTCCGCTTGTGGGCACCACCCTTGCATGCGGTTCGGGTACGGCGAGCCCCGCGGCGTGGGACCCCTCCATGATCGCCGCCCAGACGGTGCGAACAGGGTCGGCCGTCTCAGCAGCCGAGAAGGTTCGAGGCCACCTGCCTGCAGCCGTCTCGCATCGACCACGAAAGCGAGCAGATGATGCCGAAGGAACAACCGGGGCCCGGAATCAAGGATCCGGCATTGTACGAGCGACTCCGTGACGAGGGCAACTCCAAGGAGAAGTCCGCCCGGATCGCCAATGCCGCCGCGAAATCGTCGCGCCAGGCCGTGTGCTGCCGCGGTGGATCGTCCGGCGCATACGAGGACTGGACGCTCGACGAACTGCGCCAGCGTGCCGGCCAGATCGGAATCAGCGGCCGGTCGACCTTGAGCAAGGACGAACTCATCACCGCGCTCCGGAATCGCTAAGCTCTGGGGGTCGCCATGCCATGAGCGATCACATCGACCGCTGCCATGACGCCCGTGATCTCGGTTCCGACCATGGCCGCCTGAATCCTGCTTCACGGATCCGATATTCGCAGTGCGCGCGCTCATCGCGCGTCAATAATCGTGCGCGAATTCGGCAGATCCGACGAATGGACGGCGACGGCCCTTCGGGCGTAGTGCAGATCCACGTCGGAAGGGCC
>JAFIHI010000110.1 GCA_017848755.1 Nakamurella sp.
CTGAACCCGAGACCTGGGCGATGATCCAGAGCGGCAGAGGGTGTCGGACCCGCCAATAGCCAAGTAGAACGGGCAGCAGTACGCCGAAGGTGCCGCCCAGTCCAACGCCCCAGGCCGAGGCGACGAGCACTGTGATCGATCTGCGCATGTCGGGGCTCCTATGCCGGTCGTTTTCCTCAGCGGTCACCCGGGCTCGGCGCCCGTACAGGTCACCGAACTTCCTTCTGTTTGATAGTAATACACTCATATCAAGAGTGTTACTATCAGAAATGTGAGTGCTGAGCCTCGACCCAAGGATCGCCGCGGCCAAGCGCGGACGCGGCTGGCCCGAGCGGCTGTCGTCGATGCGGCGCGGACGCTGTTCGTCGAGCGCGGCTACGGGTCCACGACGGTCGATGCAATCAGCTCGGAGTCCGACGTTCCGCCGGCGACCGTGTATCGGCTGTTCTCGTCCAAGATCGGGATTCTCCGGGCGCTGATCGACCGCTCGGTCGCCGGGTCCGACGACGCAGTGGCGCTCGCGGACCAGCCCGCCGCCAAGGAGCTGTTCGCCGACACCGATCCGGCGGGGCAACTGGCGGGCTTCGCCGCGATCTGCCGTGAGGTGAACGCGAGAACCGAACCGCTCTACCGCATCCTGGTCGGTGCTGCCGGATCAGACCCGGACGCGGCAGCACTGTTGGCGGAGCGGTCCCGGCATCGCAGCGCGCGGCAAGACCAGATTGCCCGCTCCCTCGCTCGAAGCGGCTCCCTGCGCCGTGACATGGGCGAGCGCGACGCAGCCGATATCATTCACGCGCTGATGTCCCCCGAGGTGTACCAGCTGCTCGTCATCAATCGCGGCTGGACGCCGCAGCGGTACGAGCAGTGGCTCGCCCAGATCCTGGTCGACCAGCTGCTGCCTCGTCGATTCGTGTAGTGGAGCGATCAAGCGGCTGCCCATATTCGGAGCGCCCAAGCAAACCGGGGCACGCAATCATCCGGAGCCACAACCGCAACGCACCGACGAATGGGTGGTGTTAGGCCGCAACCGACACACTCGACTCGACGTCGCCTCGACCGCGGCCCCCAGTCAGCTGCCCAGCCGATCGCCGTTCCAATCCCGGCAGACCATCGCAGTGCGGGACGGCGTTCACCTCCCCGGCACTCGAACAAGGAGCGTCGTCACGATGGGAGCGGTGCATTGGCGCCGCCCCTAACTGTGAACTTCGGTTGACACGTGGTGGAGGTCGTCAGGTCCGCAACTTTCGACCGATGGCTACGAGAATTCAAAGACCGCCGCGCCGGAGGACGAATCCTGGTCCGCATCGACCGGTTGGCCGCCGGCAACCCCGGGGACGTCAAGCCGGTCGGTCAGGCAGTCTCCGAGTTGCCCATCGACTACGGGCCGGGATACCGGGTGTACTTCCTGCGCCACGAAGACAAGCTGATCCTGCTGCTCACCGACGGGGACAAGTCAACACAGGACGCGGACATCAAGGCCGCTGACGACATCGCCCGCGCCTGGAGCCGCACCCAAGGAGCACAACCATGAACACCGACACCGAGACCTTCGCGCCCTTCGACTCGGCGCACTACCTGAATACCGTCGAGGACATCGCCGTCTACCTGGAGGCGATCATCGACGAGTACGACGACGACCCCACCGCGATCGCCGGGGCGCTAGGTGCGGTGGCCCGCTCACGCAACTTCAGTCAGATCGCGCGACAGGCCGGGATGAGCCGTGAAGGGCTGTACAAGGCGCTGTCCGCGGACGGTAATCCCAGCCTCGCCACCGTCATCAAGGTCTCCCACGCGCTTGGGCTGCGTCTGCACTTCGACGCGATCGCCTGAACCAGCAGGGCACGACGATCCTTGGGACTGTAGGAGTTCGGCGTCCCGCGGATTGATCCGCTTGCGGACTTGCGCCCAACCGGTTGCAGTCAAACCGTTCTTGCCGGTGGCATCGCGAAGCACGCCGCAACCCGGCGCGTTCGGAGCGGGCCTACGGGCGCGTCACATGGACAGCACGTCGAGCGTGGCGTCGAGTTGCTCGGCGGTGAGCTTGCCGGCTTCGACGTGGCCGCGTTCGAGCACCACGGCCCTGATCGTCTTGCCTTGCGGTGACGCTCGTGGAGGACAGACCGGGCGGGCCGGAAGAGCGCTGCCGTCACCTCAATCGCTTTGGCTGTATGGTGAGCGTAGGTGCCATAATGGCACCATGAAGAGGATGAACCTGCGGGATGTCCCCGACGACGTTTACGCCGCGCTGGCGCGGGCGGCCGCTTCCCATCGGCAGTCGCTATCGTCATTCGTCGTCGAGCGGCTGACGGAGGTTGCTCAGGTGACGGGCCTGGACGACTACGTTGCCTCGTACCAGCCGCCCGTGCGCACCGGTGTATCCCTCGAGGACACCTCGGCCGCGGTACGAGAGATTCGCGAGGCCTCGTGAGCCTGGTCGTCGTCGATGCGTCGATCCTGGTCGCCTTCTACGTCGCTGAAGACTCGCGTCGTGATTCGATCACAGTGCGTCTGGGCGCCGGCGATGCTTTGTTCGCGCCCGCTCATTTGGACGCGGAGGTGGTCTCGGCGCTGCGCAGGCTGAGCCAGACGAACGCGGCCGTCAGGGCGGCGGTTCCCGCAGCGCTCGGGCATCTGGCGCGATTCCCGATCCGGCGGATGCCGCTCGCCCCGCTGCTGCCACGGATGTGGGAGCTTCGTGGGAACCTCACGGTCTACGACGCCGCGTACGTGACACTCGCCGAACATCTTGACGCAGCCCTGCTGACCTGCGACGCGAAAATGTCAGGAGCCGGTGGGCCGCGATGCACCTTCGACGTGATCAGCTAACCCGACGGATCAGTGCCGCAGACGGATAGCGTTGCTGTCTCCGCTTTCGGGATATGGCGCGAGTGGGGGCTTGCCGCAAGCCCCGCATGATGCGGCACACTCGGGTGTCCCCCACGAGGTAGGCGGAAGGATTCCCACATGCTCGAACGGCTCGATGCGGGTCCGTTCTTCCACGGCACTATCGCAGACCTGCGCATCGGCGAGTTCCTCACGGCGGGCTGCCGGTCGAACTACCGCCCCGAGATCGTCATGAACCACGTCTACTTCACCGCTCTCGTCAACGGTGCGGGCCTGGCCGCGGAGATCGCCGCCGAACTCGCCGGCGGCGACGCGATACCGCGGGTGTACGTGGTCGAGCCGACCGGCCCGTTCGAGAACGACCCGAACGTGACCGACAAGAAGTTACCCGGCAATCCCACCCGGTCCTACCGCAGCCACGCCCCGCTGCGGATCATCGGCGAGATCACCGAATGGAACAGGCTGACACCCGAACAGCTGCAAGCCTGGCGGCAACGACTGTCGGCGCTGATCTCCGGCGGGGGCGGCGAGATCCTGAATTGAGCGTGAGTGAAAAGCCAAGGTCACGTGCCGAAGCCCGGCACCACGTCCGGATCCGTTTTCGGGTAGTTAGGCGGCGGTGAGGGCGATGTCGTGGGTGCCTACCGCGAGGTGTAGCGGTAGGCCGAGTGCTTCGGTGACGCGCTGGAGCGTTCCGAGGGTGAGGTTGGCTCGGCCCGCTTCACCCGGGATAGGGCCGATTGGGCTATGCCGATGCGCGCGGCCAGCTCGGTTTGGGTGAGGCCTGCTTCTTCGCGAGCGTTTCGGATCGCGATTCCGGCCCGGGGAGCGGCGCGTAGCTCAGCGCGACGTCGGTCGTGTGTGGCTCGCTCCGCGGTGGTTTCGTCGTGGCGCGCGAGTTCATCGAGGTCGCTGAATTTCATTGCTGCTGATCCCTTGTTCAGGTAGTAGCGCGCGAATAGAGACGTGCCACTGCGGCAGGCTATCGCTTGGGTCGGGACCAACATTCGGGCCGCGCCAATCAGGCGGGGCCGGACGGCGTCATCCCCGTCATCCCCGGTGGTATCGCGAAGCACGCCGCGGCCCGGCGCGTTCGGAGTGGGCTTACGGGTGCGTCATGGACAGCACGTCGAGCGCGGCGTCGAGCTGCTCGGCGGTGAGCTTGCCGGCCTCGACGTGGCCACGTTCGAGCACGACGGCCTTGATCGTCTTGCCCTCCTTGAGGGCCTGCTTGGCGACGGACGCGGCTTCCTCGTAGCCGATGTACTTGTTCAGCGGGGTCACGATCGACGGGCTGGACTCGGCAAAGTTCTTGCAGCGCGCCACATCTGCGGTAAGGCCGTCGATGCAGCGATCGGCGAGCAGGCGCGTGACGTTGGCGAGCAGGCGGATCGACTCGAGCAGGTTCCGCGCCATCAGCGGCAGCATGACGTTGAGTTCGAAGTTGCCCTGGCTGCCCGCGAAGGCGACCGTCGCGTCGTTGCCGATCACCTGCGCAGCGACCTGGACGCATGCCTCGGGGAGCACCGGGTTCACCTTGCCGGGCATGATCGAGCTGCCCGGTTGCAGGTCCGGCAGGTGAATCTCGGCGAGGCCGGCGAGCGGACCGGAGCCCATCCAACGGATGTCGTTGCAGATCTTGGTGAGTGAGACCGCGATCGTGCGCAGTTGGCCGGATGTCTCCACCAGGCCGTCGCGGGCGCCCTGTGCCTCGAAATGGTTGCGCGCCTCGGTGAACTGCAGACCCGTGGCGCGGCTGAGTTCTTCGATGACGGCGGCCGGGAATCCGGGCTTCGTATTGATGCCGGTGCCGACGGCTGTGCCGCCCAGCGGAAGTTCCGCCAGCCGCGGTAGCGACGCGTCCAATCGTTCGATGCCGTAACGGATCTGGGCGGCATACCCGCCGAACTCCTGGCCGAGCGTGACCGGGGTGGCATCCATCAGGTGGGTGCGGCCGGACTTGACGACGGTCGCCCACTCGGCGGCCTTGCGCTCCAGGCTCGCGGCGAGATGGTCGAGGGCCGGGATCAGATCGCGGGTGACGGCCTCGGTCGCTGCCACGTGGATGGACGTCGGGAACACGTCGTTGGACGACTGTGAGGCGTTGACGTGGTCGTTGGGATGCACCTTGCGGCCGAGCGACTCGGTGGCGAGGGTGGCCAGCACCTCGTTGGTGTTCATGTTGGAGCTGGTGCCGGAGCCGGTCTGGAACACGTCGATGGGGAAATCGCCGTCGAACTCGCCCGCCGCGACGCGGTCTGCCGCCGCGATGATCGCGCGCGAGGTCTCGTCGTCGATCACGCCGAGCCGGGCATTCACCGTGGCCGCCGCGGACTTGATCAGCGCCAACGCCCGGATCTGGGCGCGCTCCAACCCGCGGTGTGAGATCGGGAAGTTGTCCACGGCCCGCTGGGTCTGCGCCTGGTACTTCGCTGTCGCCGGTACGCGGACCTCGCCCATGGTGTCGTGCTCGATGCGGTACTCGGTGCTGTCTTCGGTGCCGGTGGCCGTGCTATCTGGAGTGTCGTCTGCCATGCCGTCAACGGTATCCGGGCATAGCGGGCACGCCAACCAGACCTCGGTCACAGCGTTCTCCGTCGCCGAGCGGTGCGAAATGCACCAATTTGCGCCCGGTTTGTCCGCAATTTCGCACCGCTCGGCGAAGGTATGTGGGCGAGGGCATGCTGCTACGGGACGGGCTACGCCAATTGCGTCGCCAGCTCGCGCGCGGTGAAGATGCAGCCGCCGAGCAGGGTGCCTTCGAGGGTGCGTTTGCCGTTCATGCCGCCGCCGCCGAAGCCGGCTGCCTCGCCGATCGCGTACAGCCCGGGCAGCACCGATCCGTCGGGGTGCACGACGCGGCAGGCCTCGTCGGTTTCGATGCCGCCCAACGTCTTTCGGACGACCGGGCGCAGCCGGATCGCCACGAGTTCGCTGCGGGCCCCGGTGGCGATGGGCTTGAACGGGGCGGTGCGCACCTTGTCGCCGAGGAAGGCGCGGATATTGCGCAGTGAGACCAGCTGGGGATCGGTGAAAAGCTTTCGGCCGCGGCCGATCTCAGCGTCGTAGGCGCCGACGTCGCGTACTAGCGCGGCCGTGTCTATCGGGGCGTCGGGGGTGAGCGCCGTCATCTTCGCGGCCAATTCTGGGAGGGTCGGCGCGGCGACGACGTCACGGCTGCGACGGATCAGCAGCTCGGCGAGCGCGGTGTTGCCGAACAACAGGTCCTGCGCCACCCGCCCGATCCGGTGATCGCGGAAGGCCGGGTTGTACCGGGCGCTCTGCACGGCGATCTCCTTGGCGAGGATGTCGCGATTGAGCACCATCCACGACCACGGGTGAGCGCTCCGTGTGATCCGGGCGACGGCCTCGCGGGTGTCGTACCCGGCGAGAATCGGTGGCGTGAACCGCGATCCGTCGGCCCGCATCCAGAGCGCGGACTTGGGCGGGATGATCGCGAGCCCGTGCCCGTCGAACTCCGCCTGCCAGTGCGCG
Source organism: Nakamurella sp. (assembly GCA_017848755.1). Lineage (GTDB taxonomy): Bacteria > Actinomycetota > Actinomycetes > Mycobacteriales > Nakamurellaceae > Nakamurella. The sequence continues at coordinate 6,343 of JAFIHI010000110.1, forward strand.
ACGCCGGCCGCGTAGACCCACATGTTCTCCAGGTGCGTGAGCGACGCGCCGGCTGCTGCGGCCGCGTCGTGCAGTCGGCCGTCGAGGTTCGGCCAGACTCCGGCGAGCAGGTCCCGCGGTGGCTCGCCCCACACGTCCCTGGGCCAGCTCTCGCGGACCTTGGCCAGGTTTCCAGTGCGGCCGCCGCCGGCGATGACGATGTGTCCGGCGCGGGCCTCGAACGGGCCGGCGGGACCCTGGCCGCGCACACCGGTGACGGCCCCACCCTCGATGATCAACTCGTCCACGCGGTGGTCGCAGTGGAGGTCGATGCGCCCGCCCTCGAACCGGCGAACCCCGCGCAGCGCGGCGGTCACCAGGCCGGGGCCGCACCCCCACAGCAGGTGGAACCTCGGGACGCGGTTGCCCCGGCCGTGCTCGGCGCGCTCGGCCCAGTTGGCGACCGGTACGAAACGGAGGCCGTGGGCGATGAGCCATTCCCGCACGTCCGGGATGCAGCGCTCGATATACTTTCTGGCCCAAGCCATCTGGTGGACGTCCTCGGGACCGAACTCGGCGTAGCCCTGCCAGTCCGCCCAGGCGAGGTCGAACGAGTCGCGAATGCCGACCCGGCGCTGCTCGGGGCTGCCGACCAGGAAGATGCCGCCGAAGGCGTCGCGGCACTGGCCGCCCAGCCACTCGCGCGGCTGCCGCTCGTAGATCGCGACCCGCCGGCCCTTCGCGGCGATTTCGGCGGCGGCGATGAGTGCGCTGATGCCGCCGCCGGCGATGAGAACGTCCACGGCTGAACGTGTTTCGTGGTTCGGGTTCGTCATGTCACGGCGCAATCCGGCGTTTGACGGCCTTGGCGAGTGGGGCGGGGAGGGATTCCATGGCGCGGAGCGCGTAGGGGAGCGCGCGCAGCTTGCGGCCGGTGAACACCTGCGGGATCACCGCTTCGATGAGGTGTGGACCGGGTTCGGCCAGGGCGTTGGCCAGCTGCGCCGCGAACTCGAGTGTCGTTGTGGACCGTACCGATGGCACGCCGAGACCGGTTCCGAGCGACACGAAGTCGAGGTTCGGGTTGCCCAGGTCGAGTTGGGCGGCTGATCGAGGCCCTGCGGCGCTCGCCTGGACCCGCTGCAGTTCGACGTTCAAGATCCCGTAGCTGCGGTTGTTCAGGATCACGACTGTGATGTCGAGGTTCTCGTGCGCCATGGTCCAGAGGGACTGGATCGTGTACATGGCCGAGCCGTCCGCCTCGAGCGCGATGACCGGTCGGTCCGGGCACGCGATCGCCGCGCCGACGGCGACCGGCAGCCCCTGCCCGATCGCGCCGCCGGCGAGGGTGAGCACATCGTGCGGCTGCGCGCCCGCGCTGGCAGCGGCGAAAGTGCTGCCGGAGGTGAGCGCCTCGTCGGAGACGATCGCGCCGTGCGGGAGCAGCGCTGCGACTGTTCGGCACACCGAATCGGCCGTGAGCGGCCCGTGGCCCGGCCGGACGTGGACCGGCTGCGGCGAGGCCGGGGCTCGGCCGGATGGGGGTTGCCCCGGGGTGGTCTGTCCGGTTGGGGGCTGCCCGGAGGCGCCCACCGCGTCGGCAAGCGCCGCGAGACTGGTTGCCACATCGTCGGTGTCGTGGCACAACTGGTGGACGCGGCATCCGTCCGGCACCAGATAGCTCTTCTTCCCCGGGTAGCCGAAGAACGACACCGGAGCCGTCGCATCGACCAGCACGAGGTGTTGGAATCCGGCCAGCTGCGCCGTGACCATCTCCGCGAAGTATGCGATCCGCTCGACCTGTGGAAGCCCCGCGCCGCGTTCGATCCGGGCCGGGAACACCTCGGCGAAGAGCTTCGCACCGGTGGCTGCCGCGATGCGTCCGGCCGTGCGCAGGGCCGGACCGTGCAGCGCCGCGCCGCCCAGCAACAGCGCCGTCCGGTGGCCCGCGCCGAGCACGTCGCGGATGTCGTCGATGGCACTGCTGGCCGCGGACGGCGCGGTGGCGAGCGGCAGCGGCTGCGCCGGCTCGGCATCCTCCCCCCAGGACACGTCCGCGGGCACGATGAGCGTCGCGATCCGGGGCGGTGGCCCACAGGCGGCGGCGATCGCATCGGTCGCGTCTCGGGTGAGCGTGAGCGGGCTCGTGGCCGTGCGCACCCAGTGCGGCGACACGTTGCGCGCGACGGTCTCGATGTCCGATTGCAACTGGGCGTCGAACGGGACGTGATAGGTGGCGTGGTCGCCGATGATGTTCAGCAGCGGCACCCGCGCCCGCCGGGCGTTGTGCAGGTTTGCGAGCCCGTTGCCCAGCCCGGGCCCGAGGTGCAGCAGGGTGGCCGCGGGCCGACCCGTCATTCGCGCGTACCCGTCGGCGGCACCGGTTGCGACACCCTCGAAAAGCGTGAGCACGGCGCGCATCTCGGGCACCTGGTCGAGCGCGGCGACGAAGTGCATCTCGGACGTCCCGGGGTTGGTGAAGCAGGTCGTGACGCCCGCGCCCACCAGGGTCTGCAGCAGCGCCTGTGCGCCCGTCGCCATATGCCCACCTCTCGCCCGACCGGACACCGCCACGCTATGGCACCGCGCGGGCCCTGTCGACGCGAACGCACCGACCTTCTACCGCCGGAGCGCAGCGCACCAGCAGGGCCGACAAGCTCCACGCCGCGCGGCGGACCAGACTGGGTGCAGCCGAGAACAGCGTCATACCAGGACAATGGGCAGGTCGAGAGGAGGCCAGCGATGACGACACGCCCGGGCCTGGGCACGTGGCATACCATGCGCTCCTTCGCGCAGGACCGGTCGGTGACGGCCCAGAAACTGCCCAAAGGTACTGTGCGACGGATCTTCTCGTTCGCGCGTCCGTACCGGCGGCTGATCGGCCTGCTGCTCGCGCTGCTCGCCGTCGACTCGGTGATCGGCGTGGTGAACCCGCTGCTGTACCGGGCGATCATCAATGACGGCATCCTGCGGCACGCGGCATCGGTGGTCGTCACGCTGGCGCTGGTGGTCGCGGGGCTCGCCGTTCTCGACGCGGCGCTGTCGCTGGGGGAGCGGTACTGTTCCGCGCGCGTCGGTGAGGGCCTGATCTTCGACATGCGCTCGAAGGTGTTCGCGCACATCCAGCGGATGCCGATCCCGTTCTTCACGCGCACGCAGACCGGCGCGCTGGTCAGCCGTCTGAACAACGATGTGCTTGGCGCGCAACAGGTTTTCACGTCGACGCTCACCAGCATCGTCGGCAGCGTGTTCACGCTCACCCTCACGCTCGCGGCGATGTTCACGCTGTCCTGGCAGATCACCCTGGTCGCGCTGGTGATGCTGCCGCTGTTCCTGCTGCCGGCGCGGCGGATCGGCCGGAAGCTCGCCACGATCACGCGGGAAAGCTACAACCTCGGCGCCGCCATGAACTCGATGATGACGGAACGGTTCAACGTGGCCGGGGCGCTACTGGTGAAGATCTTCGGCCGGCCCGTCGAGGAGGACGCGTCGTTCGCCGGCAAGGCCGCGCGGGTGCGGGATATCGGCGTGCGCACCGCGATGTACGGGCGGGTGTTCTTCGCCGCACTGATGCTCGTGGCGTCGCTCGCGACGGCGTTGGTGTACGGGTGGGGCGGCGTGCAGGCGGTGCACGGCCGGCTGGACGTGGGCACGGTGGTGGCGCTCGCCGCGTTGTTGACTCAGCTGTACGGTCCGCTCACGTCGCTGTCCAACGTCAACGTCGACGTGATGACGGCGTTGGTGTCCTTCGACCGGGTCTTCGAGGTGCTGGACCTGAAGTCGATCGTCGCCGAGAAGCCCGGCGCCGCACCGCTTCCCGGCGGACCGGCGTCCATCGAGTTCGACCACGTCGACTTCTCGTACCCGACGGCCCAGGAGGTCTCGCTCGCGTCGCTGGAGTCGGTGGCCGTGCTGGACGCGACGCCCAGCGCGGCGGTGCTGCACGACGTGACGTTCACCGCCGCGCCGGGCACTCTGGTCGCTCTGGTCGGCCCGTCCGGCGGCGGCAAGACGACCATCAGCCAGCTCGTCAGCCGCCTCTACGACGTGCGATCGGGCGCGGTCCGGCTGGCCGGGACGGACGTGCGCGATGCCACATTCGAATCGATCCGGCAGACCGTCGGGTACGTGACGCAGGACGCGCACCTGTTCCACGACACGATCCGCGCGAACCTGATCTACGCCAAGCCCGATGCGACGGAGGACCAACTGTGGGCGGCGGTGGAGCAGGCGCAGATCGCGGACCTGATCCACCTGCTGCCGGACGGGCTGGACACGCTGGTTGGGGACCGCGGCTACCGGCTCTCCGGCGGCGAGAAGCAGCGCCTGGCGATCGCCCGGCTGCTACTGAAGGCCCCGCGCGTGGTGGTGCTCGACGAAGCGACGGCCCATCTCGACTCCGAGGCGGAGGCCGCCGTGCAGCAGGCGTTCGCCACGGCACTCGCGGGCCGCACGTCGCTGGTGATCGCGCACCGGCTCTCGACGATCCGCCAGGCCGACCAGATCCTGGTGCTGGACGCGGGGCGGATCGTGCAGCGCGGCACGCACGAGCGGTTGCTCGCCGAGGGCGGGCTGTACCGCGAGCTCTACCACACCCAGTTCGCGGACCAGGCGGCCGCGGGTTCGGCGGCGCATGCCCCAGGGTGAGGCAGCGGCCGCTTGCCGGCAGCGCCTGATCGAGCCGACACGTGATCATCCTGCGGCATGGGAGGATGGGGCCGTGGCGGGCAGGCGCAGCATGGGCACCAGGGACATGGCTATCACCATGGCGGTCGTGCTGCTCGTGGTCGGCCTGATCGCGCTTTACGGCAGCCAGGTGAGCTTCACCCCGGGCGCCAGGCCCGCTCCCGGACCGACGCCCACGGCCGATGTGATCGGCGGATTCGAACACGCGAAGGCGACGATGTCATTCCCGATCACGGTGCCGCGCGATGTCCCCGCGGCGTGGCACCCGAACTCCTTCTCGGTGAGCGACCCGGCCGTGGCCAACGACGGCGTCGCGCAGGTCGGTTCGCTGGCCGCCGTGCGCGGCGGATGGGTGACCCCGGGGCAGCACTTCATCGGGTTGACCGAGGCGGCCGGCGACGCGGACCAGGTGCTGCGCAATGAGTTCGGGGCGGCACGGACCCTTACCGGGGCGGTGGATGTGGGCGGCGTGGTGTGGCACGTCACGACGGGCGTGCGCAGCGAGGTCGCGTGGGTGCGGTCCGAATCATCGGGTATGACGACCTACCTCATCACGGGCGACGCTCCCGAACAGGATTTCCGGACGCTCGCCATGGCAGTCTCCGGCTGATCGGCGCTTGGTCAACGCGGCCGGCTTGCCGTTGCGGCACTGAAGTCGAAAGGAGCGGGTTGGCCGGCGGCGTGACCTTCGAGACACTATCGGCCTTGACGAGATTGTCTGCCCCCGACCGGGTGTCAGATAGTGACGCGCAGGTCGTCGCGCGGTAGTCGGCTGCCGGGCGTCGTGGCAGCACACTGTTGCATCACGCCGCGGCCGTCCGTACCATTGTCCGTACATGACGGAGGTGGAGAGATGGCCCCAGCGTCCGCGCGACTCGAGTTCCGGATCCGGCCCGACCGCAAGTCCCGGATCGAGCATGCCGCCGAGCTGCTACACGAACCGGTCAGCGAGTTCGCCCGGGCCGCGGCCGAGGAGAGGGCCGACCGCGTCATCGAAGAACACAACGCTACCACGACGGTCCCGGCAGGGTTTTTCGACGAGCTGCTAGACGCGTTAGACGCCCCACCGCGCGCAAATCGGATGCTCGTCGAGGCCGCGAAACAGGCCAGCAACCTGGTCACACGCTCCTGACGAATGAGATTTCGCTCCGAGCGGTTCGATCCCGAGCGGCATAACGTCGCCGGTTTCACCTGTGGTGAAACGTCTCTCGACACATGGTTGCGCGAACAGGCGGCTCCCGCGACCGCGCGCCGGACAGCTCGCACATGGGTCTGGGTCGGTGACGGGAACACCGTCGTCGGGTACTACGCGCTGGCCGCGCACAAGGTGGTCCGCGAAGACGTCCCGGCCAAGATCGGGCGGGGCAGCCCCAGCGAGATCCCGGCCGTGCTGCTGGCTCGGCTCGCAGTATCGGAGTCTCTTCGCGGACACGGGCTCGGCCCGATCCTCGTCGCCGACGCCCTCGCCCGGATCGTCGACGCGACGCAAACCGTCGCAGCGCGATTGGTCGTTGTGGATGCCCTCCACGAGCGAGTCGCTCGTTTCTACGAAACGCTCGGTTTCAGCCGCATCCCGGACAGCTTACTGCTCGTTCAAAAGGTGGCCGACATCGAAGCGGCCCTGCGCGCGCACTGACACCTCAGCGAAGTCTCGGTCGACGATCCTTGACTGGGCCGATCGCTCCCGCCGTCCGGTCGAACACCTGCACGTCACGGTGGCCCACTGGTGGGGCACCATCACCGTCGCAGTCGCCGAGGTCCCCCGCTATATCGCCGCCGAAGCGTGCCGGGCCTGAGCAGCCCCAACCCGTAGCACCGCACCCAACGCGGTCGGCTGATCAATACAGCCGGCTGATCAACGCGGCAGGCCGGCTGCTTCCGCACGTGCGGCTACGCGGGCCCGGGGCCGTCGGATGCCGCATCGGTGGACTCGGCGGCTGTGTCGGCGGCTGTGTCGGTGGCTGTGTCGCCAGACAGGGCTGCGTCGACGCGTTTGCGGGCGCCGGCGAGGAACGTTTCGCAGGCGGCGGCGAGTGCCTGGCCGCGCTCCCACAGCGTGAGTGATTCGTCCAGGCTGAGACCGCCGGCTTCCAGGCGTTCGACGACCGCGGCGAGTTCGTCGCGGGCGGCCTCGTAGTTGTCGGGCAGCGACTCCTGCTGCGCGGTGGGGGGTTTCGTCGATTTCGGCGTCATGCGGTGAGTTGCCCTTCCCGTTCCGGTCCGTGTGAGGTGGCTGTGATCGCGCCGTCCGCGACGCGGACGCGAAGGCGGGTGCCCTCGGGCGCGTCGGCAATACGGCGCAACACGGCGCCGGCGACCTGCACCACGGCATAGCCCCGCGCGAGCGTGGCCGCGGGGCCGAGCGCCGCCAGCTGGGCACGCCGCCTGCCGAGAATGGCGTCGGCCGCGTCCAGCAGGGCGGAGAGCGCGGCCATGCTCCGACCGCGGAGCTGCGCGACGAGCTCGGCGCGACGGTCCAGCGGGCCGAACGGATCCGCCAGCACCGCGGCCGACGTGAATCGCGCCAGGCGCGCGGATTCGGTGTCCACCCACCCGGTGAGTGCGCGCCGCGCCCGGTGCCGGGCCATCTGCACGAGCCGAAGTTCGGCGGCGGCGTCCGGCACCACGCGTTTGCCCGCGTCGGTCGGGGTGGAGCAGCGCACGTCGGCCACGTCGTCGACGATCGGGTGATCGGGCTCGTGTCCGATGGCGGAGACCACCGGTGTCCGGCAGGCCGCGACGGCGCGGCACAGGGTCTCGTCCGAGAACGGCAACAGGTCCTCCATGCTGCCGCCGCCGCGGGCCAGCACGATGACGTCGACGTCCGGATCGGCATCGAGCAGTTGCAGCGCATCGAGGATCTGTGGAACGGCGGATGTGCCTTGCACCGCAGGGTTCTCGACGCGGAATCGCACGGCCGGCCAGCGCAGGCGGGCGTTCGTCAGCACGTCCGATTCGGCGGCGCTGGCTCGGCCGGTGATCAGCCCGACCGTCCGGGGCAGGAACGGAAGCGGCTTCTTGCGCTCCGGCGCCGTTAACCCCTCGGCCGCGAGCAACTGCCGCAACCGCTCCAGGCGAGCCAGCAACTCGCCGATGCCGACCGGATGGACCTCGTCGACGCGGAAGCTCAACGTTCCGCGGGCGGCATAGAAATCGAAGGCGCCGTGCACCACCACGCGGTCGCCCTCCCGCGGCGGCCGCGGCAGCCCGGCGAAGGTGGACCGGAACGCGGTGACCTGGAGCGACACGTCGGCCGACGGGTCCCGCAGGGTCAGGAACACCATGCCGCCCGCCGACCGGGCGTTGAGCTGGGCGATCTGTCCCTCGACCCAGACCCGCGGCGCGCGCGCGATGTAATCGACCATCTTCCGGGACAGCGTGCGCACCGGCCACGGCCGCTCCCGCGTAGTGTCCGCGGCAGTGGTCGGCTCGTCAACGGACGTCACGAGGCGGTGCCCTCCGTGATGTCCCCTCGCGTGCCCCCGCCTGCACGCCGTGCCGTGTCCCCGGTGCCGACGTCTCGCGCGGCGGCGCGCATCGTGGCCAATCGATTGCCCAGCAGCGTGACGAACGCCGCCCGGGCCCGCGTCGACTGCTCATAGTCGAGCAGCGCGGCCACCGTGTCGGCGTCAAGACCGTGCAGGCGCGCACGCAGCCCGGTCACCCGGAGCTCGTCGTACCCCGGAATCGGCGCCGGGTCCGCGGTTTCCGCCGCGGTGCCCGCCCCGAGAACATCGTCATACTCGGATCTTTCGCCGCCGACACCCGCATCGTCGCTTGATGGGGTGCCGCGAGAGTCGCCGTCCGCGTCGCCTCCGGAAATGACGTCGGGTATGACGCTGCCCTGGCCTTCGGCCGCGGGCTCGTCGTCGAAATGCGCCCACGCGGGGTGCTCCTCCGGCCGTTCGACGAACGGCGCGAGCAGCTCGTCGCCACGGTTCGCGAGGTCGGCGATTTCCTGTTGCACGCGCATCGAGGCCCGCATGGCGTGCCCGGCGAGGGTCACCGACAGGCCGGGAAGGTCCTGCGGCAGCGTGCGCACATGGTCCAGGCCGGCGGCGATCAGGCCGGCGGCGACGCGGAGCGGGAGCGGGAGCGTGGAAGCCATGGTTCTACCCTGCCGTATCGGGCCGACAGCGGTGCACCCCGGCCGGTCGGCGGTGCGGGTCGGCGCGCGCGTGCCGGGTCACTCGTGGGAGTAGACCACGGCGGCGGTGCGGCCGAGGGGCTGGGCGATGATGCGCACCAGGCCGAGCAGCAGCGCCGCCCCGGTGGCCACCGCCATGACGGGGAAGCTCGCCACGATCTTTGTCGCGGTGAAGACCGTTCCCTGGCTGGCCAGCAGCTTGAACGCACCGAACTCGAGGACCGTCAGCACAATGGGCGCCTGCACCATGGCGGTGAAGATCGATCCGCGGCGCACGGCGAGCACGGCGAGCACAATGCCGACGACGAACACGATGCCGAACGTCCAGCCGACCGTATAGGTGCCACCGGAATGCCCGGCGAAAAGGCCGACGATGCCGAACACGAGCGCGATCAGGATGGCGCCCCAGGACGGCACGCCGCGCACGGCGAGCAGGACCGATGAATCTGCAGGGCGCACACGGCGTTGCGGGGAACTCATTCCACTACGGTACTTGGTCGTGGGCGCGGGTGTGGGCGGCCCGTGGGCGCGCGGGTATGCCCGGCCGGCTGCGATCGCGGCCCTTGATCACGGCCTGGTCATTCGGTCGCGGCCTCGTGCGCCAGGAGCCAACTCTTGACCGGTGGACCCCACCGGAAATGGCCGACCCCGCCGGTCGCCGGCACCACCCGGTGGCAGGGCACGAACAGCGCCGCCGCGTTCTTCGAGCACGCCGATCCGGCCGCTCGAACGGCCCGCGGACGTCCGGCCTTCGCGGCGAACTCGCTATAGGTGAGCGGGCGGCCGGCGGGCACGGCGCGCAGCACGTCCCAGGCATGCTGGAGGAACTCGCCGCTGTGCTGGGCGACGGCGACGTCGTCGATCGCGTGCAGGTCGCCGTGGTGGTAGGCGATCACCCGGTCGGTGACGCCGTCGATGCGATCGACGGCCTCGACCTTGCTCGGCCGGAGGCCTGGTGCGATGAGCGGCAGCAGTTCGTCGGTGGAGTCCGTCCATCCGGACGCGAGAACCGTTGGAGTTCCGTCGGTATCGATGATGACGATGACCGTGAACGGCCCGATCGGGGTAGCGATGGTCGCGGAACGGGCTTCGGTGGTGGATGTCGTCATGGGCGGTTGGCCTCCTTCTGGCCTATGCGTGGGGATGACGGAATGCTTGCGTTCGGCGTGCGCGGGCGGCGTGTGGGCGGCGGGCAATTTCGCCACAGATACATCCCGGCGTAGGAGCGGAACGGGCGCCACCGCTCGGCGTGTGCGGCAAGTTCGCGGGGGCCGTCGGGCAGGCCGAGCGCCGCCGCGCCGTGCTGCAGGGCCAGGTCCCCGGTGAGCAGGACGTCCGGGTCGCCGAGCACGCGCATCGCGACGTACCCGGCCGTCCACGGGCCGATCCCGGATCGCGCGACGAGGTCCGCCGCGAGGTCCGCCGATCGTCGCCCTGAGTCGACAACCAGTGCGCCGCTTGCCATGTCGGCCGCCGCGGAGATGAGCGTGCGCGCCCGGCTGCGCGGCCCGGCGATGGCGTCCGGTCCGAGGGCGGCCAGCGCCTGCGGGGACGGGAAGAGATGGGTCAGCTGCGCCGCGAGCGCCACAGGATCGGAGCCGTCCGGGTCGCCGTCCGGCCCGTCTCGCGGCCCGTCGTACACCGGCGGTCCGCCCATGACGCCGCTGCCTGATGAATCGGCCTGGAGTGGACCGATCCGCTCATTCGCCAGGACGGTGAGCGCGGCGAGCTTCGTTCGTGCAGCGGCGACCGAGACCTGTTGGCCCACCAGCGCTCTGATCAGTATCTCCGGACCGTCCACGGCGCCGGGCAGCCGGAGACCGGGCGCTGCGCGCACGGCGGCAGCCAGGGCCGTGTCCGCCGCCAGCACCTCCGCGATGCCGACCGGGTCCGCGTCGGCGTCAAGCAGCCGGCGGCACCGGTCGACGGCCGGCGCGAGGTCGGCGAGGTTCGACAGCGACAGCGTCGCCGTCACCGCGGCCCCGCCCGATTCGGCGCCGCTATCCTCGGGCAGGGTGAGCACGGCGGTGCCGGGCCCGCTCGGCAGGCGGAGAGTTCGCGCGTAGCTGCGGCCGCGCGCCAACTCCACACCCGGGATCGCGCGGGCCGCGAGGAAACCGAACAGCGCCCTCCCGTCGAACGGCGGCCGCACCGCGAGCCGCAGCGTGATCGTGCCGTGCGGGGCCTCGGGCACGGCGCGGCGGGCGCGCAACGCCGTCGGGGTGGTCGCATACACCTCGCGGATCGTGTCGTTGAACTGCCGGATGGACGAGAAGCCGGCCGCGAAGGCGACCTCCGACGCCGGCAGCGCCGTCCGGGTGAGCAGGATGCGCGCGGTATCGGCCCGCTTCGCGCGGGCGAGTGCCAACGGCGCGGCGCCGAGTTCGGCGGCCAGCATCCTGGTGAGATGCCGCTCCGAGTAACCCACGCGGCTGGCGAGCCCGGCCACGCCCTCCCGGTCGACGACGCCGTCGCCGATCAGGCGCATCGCCGCACCGACCGTGTCCGCGCGGGTGTTCCATTCCGGCGAGCCGGGTGCCGCGTCCGGCACGCATCGCCGGCAGGCGCGGTAGCCCGCCGCCTGTGCCGCTGCCGATGTCGCGTAGAACGTGACGTTCTGTCGGAGTGGTGTCCGCGAGGGGCAGGCGGGGCGGCAGTAGATACCCGTCGTGCGCACGGCCGTGACGAACTGGCCGTCGAAGCGCGTGTCCCTTGTACTCATCGCCCGGTAGGCGGCTTCGAAATCCGGTGGCATGCCACCACTCTGCCAGCTGCCACGGCGCTCGACTAGCGGAAATCAGACACAGCGGTGGACCGTAGCCGCAACGCATCGCGTCGGGGGCCGACGGTCTGGCCACCGCAGCGACGCGACGGGGGAGTCGTCGGCCCTGGACCACTTCTGCACGCGGTCCGCCCGGCCGCACCCTCGCAACGGACCTGCTGCAGGTGCAGCATCGAGGTAGCACATTCGACACCGAGGAGGAAGCCATGGCAGGCCGAGTCAGGATCGGGGTGCGCGCGGAACTCACGGATGGGCGGTTGCACCCGGTAGATGCAGATGGAACCCCGATCGTCGTGGGAGCCGTGGGCGACAGACTGTGCGCCGCGAAGAACCGCTGCCCACACCTCGGCTTCTCACTGACCACCGGCCCCGGCGGCCGGCGGTTCGCGGACGGTCAGATCACATGCCCCTGGCACAATTCACGGTTCGACCTCGCCACCGGTGAGAACCTCGACTGGGCAACGGGCTTCGCCGGGCGCGCAATGCCCCGGTGGTCGCGCGGGCTGATCGCCCTCGGCCGGAAACCGTCCCCGCTGACCACCTACCCTGTGATCGTCGAGGGTGAGGATGTCTTTGTCGAACTGTGACGCGTCCGGCGAAGGCGCTGCGGCGATGAGCAACGCGCCGTCGGTAGCACGAGATCCGGACTGACAGGGCTGCACGAAGCGGTCCCGAGCCCTCTACGCCTCGGCTTCCGAGAGCCGAGCGGGGGCGAGAACGTCGTCATCCGCGGTTACCTCGTCCTCATGCGCGATCTCCGGGCCGCGGCGCGGCAGCAGCAGCGCCGGTACCAGGCAGAGCGCGATGAGCGCGAGGGCCACCCAGAACGTCGTGCCGAAGGCGTCGGCCAGCGCCGCCTGCCCCGGTACCCGCACCGCGTCCGGCAGCTGCGCCTGCGTCACCCCGGGTTGCTGCAGCGCGCCGGAGTACATCGCGGCGGCCGGGCGGCTCAGCGTGGCGTTGGTCAGGATCACGCTCATCACGGCGGTGCCGATGGAGCCCGCGGACTGCTGCACGATGTTCATCAGCGTGGTGCCGCGCGCGACCTCGTGGTGCGTCAGCGAGCCGAGCGCCGCCGCCATGATCGGCATCATCGTCATGCCCATGCCCAGGCCCATCACGAACAGCGAGCCGAGCAGCAGCACATACGACGTGTCCGCCGAAACTTGCGTGAAAACGCCCATGCCGAGCGCGATCAGCACGATCCCGGACAGTACGAACTTGCCGGGACCCATCTTGTCGGTGAGCTTGCCGGCGACCGGCATGGACAGCATCGCGCCGATGCCCTGCGGCGCCAGCAGCAGGCCGGTCGACAGCGTCGCCTTGCCGCGCACCTGCAGGAAGTACGACGGGAAGAGCAGCATCGCCCCGAAGAACGCGATCGCGAATAGCGACATCGTGATCACCGCAACCGACAGTTGCTTGTGCTTGAACAGCCGCAAGTCGATGAGCGGATGGTCCTTGCGCAAAGCGTGCCACACGAATGCGGCCATCAGCGCCAGCCCGATGATCGCCGGGATCAGCACCTCGGCGGAGGCCACGGTGCGCGTCCGCGGGATCGACGCCACCCCGTACAGGAACGCCGCGAGCCCGGGGGAGAGCAGCAGCATGCCGAGGAAGTCGAACGACTCGCTCGGGCTGGACTGGTCCTTCTCGAACACCACGGCAGCGAGGATCACCGCGACGATGCCGATCGGCACGTTGATGAGGAAAAGCCAGTGCCAGGAAGCGATCTCGAGCAGCCAGCCGCCCAAGATGGGGCCGCCGATCGGGCCGAGCAGCATGGGCACGCCCAGCACCGCCATCACGCGACCGATGCGCTTGGGGCCGGCCGCGTGCGTCATGATCGTCATGCCGAGCGGCGCGAGCATGCCGCCGCCGATGCCCTGGATCACCCGGAACGAGATCAGCGAGCCGATCGACCAGGCGCCCGCGCACGCCGCGGAGCCGAGCGTGAACAGAATGAGCGCCGCGATGTATAGCCGCTTCGTGCCGAACCGGTCGGCGGCCCACCCCGTCACCGGGATCACCGCGGCCAGCGCCAGCGTGTACGCCGTCATGGTCCAGGCGACCGTGGAGTACTGCGCCGAGAACTCGTGCATAAACGTCGGCAACGCGATGGACACCACGGTCACGTCGAGGATCGACATGATCGCGCCGATCACGCACACGCCCGCGATCTTCAGCACCCGCGAGTCGAGCTTGTCGCCGGCCGCCGCGGCGGTGGGCGAGGATATCGTCATATCAGTTTCTCCCTGCCGGGTCGGGCCGCAGCTGTGGTGACGCTTCGTCGCAAACCCCACGAGTGTACGCGCCCGGCCGGCGCTCATATCAACCGGGCAGGCGCCGTTGCGCGACGCTGTGGTCGCCTTGAAACGCCTATGACGATCTTTGCGGCCGGCGCCGCCGGGCGATGCACGGAGACCGAAAGCCCATCCGAACGGGCTCGGCCGCGAACATCGTCATAAGCGTTGAAATCGGGCCTCGGAAACACGCTCCTCTAGACTCTCCGCGTGAGCCTCACTCTCGGAATCGTCGGTATGCCCAACGTTGGCAAGTCCACTCTGTTCAACGCGCTGACGCGTGCGGACGTGCTGGCGGCGAACTATCCGTTCGCGACGATCGAGCCGAACGTGGGTGTGGTGCCGCTGCCGGATGCGCGGCTGGACAAGCTCGCCGAGATGTTCGGCTCCGCGAAGATCGTGCCCGCCACGGTGTCGTTCGTGGACATCGCCGGGATCGTGAAGGGGGCCTCCGAGGGCGCCGGGCTCGGGAACAAGTTCTTGGCGAATATCCGCGAGGCGGACGCGATCTGCCAGGTGGTGCGCGTCTTCGCCGACGATGACGTGGTCCATGTCGACGGCCGTGTCGATCCGCTCGCGGACATCGAGACCGTCAATACGGAACTGATTCTCGCGGATCTGCAGACGCTGGAGAAGGCGGTGCCGCGGCTGGAGAAGGAGGCCCGGAACGCGAAGGATCGGGCGCCGGTGTTGGCCGCGGCGAAGGCGGCGGTGCAGGTGCTGGACGCCGGCCGGACGCTCTATTCCGCGCCCAAGGATGTGGAACTGCCGCTGCTGCGCGAACTCTCGCTGATGACGACGAAGCCGTTCCTGTACGTGTTCAACGCAGACGAGGGCGTGCTGGGGGACGCGGCGCGGCGGGCCGAACTGGCGGCAGCCGTCGCGCCGGCCGATTGCGTGTTCCTCGACGCGAAGGTGGAGTCGGAGCTGCTGGAGCTGGACGAGGCCTCTCGGCTGGAGCTCTTGGAATCGATCGGCCAGTCCGAGCCGGGGCTACATGCGTTGGCGCGCGCCGGGTTTCACACGCTCGGCCTGCAGACGTACCTGACGGCAGGGCCGAAGGAGGCGCGTGCCTGGACCATCCACGCCGGCGACACCGCGCCGAAGGCGGCCGGCGTGATCCACTCCGACTTCGAGCGCGGCTTCATCAAGGCCGAGATCGTCTCCTATGACGACCTTCTCGCGGCGGGCTCGATGCATGCCGCCAAGGCGGCCGGCAAGGTGCGCATGGAGGGCAAGGACTACGTGATGCAC
>JAFIHI010000111.1 GCA_017848755.1 Nakamurella sp.
ACTGCGGCGCCGCGGGGCCGGCCCGTCCAGGATCGCGGCGGTCAACGGGTTCCCGTGCTCGTCGGGTTCTAGGTAGTGCCGTTTGGTGCTCGCCGAGGACGTGTGGCCCGGCATCTCCGCAGCGAGGTCGGCGCCCGCCGCGCGGTCCACGACGGTGGCGACGGTGCGGCGGAACGAGTGTGGCGTGACTCCACCGATGCCCGCCTCATTGAGGATCGCCCGCAGTCGCCTTCGCACGTTGTTCGTCGTCAGCGGCGTCTGGTTGCGGCTGAAGAAGATCAGGTGATCGGGCTCCTCACCACTGATGAGGGCCAGACGCTGGCGGACGGCCTCGGCGGTGTAGGAGGGCACCGCGACTGTGCGGCGGGACTTGGAGGATTTTCCGTGATTCTGTCGATAGGTGGGCTTGCCCTTCGGAGAGACGACCGTTCCGCACAGTCGTACCGTCGGTGGTGAACAAGTCATGTCCACGTCGCACTTGCGGACCGCGAGCACTTCGCCGATCCGGGCTGAGGTGCCGAGCATGACCTCGATGATCGCTTCCAACTGGCCGTCCGGCTTTGGGCCGGACAAGCCGGTGCCGCGTCGCCAGGACCGGACTGCCTGCCGAATGGCTTCGATCTGGTCCACGGTCAGGGCCATCGCTGTGGACGGCGGCTTGCGGAGCCTGGCAGTCTCCCGGACCGGGTTGCGGTGGATCGCCTCGTAGCGAACCGCCAGACCGAAGGCGAGGCTGAGCACGGTCTTGGACTGCTTGGCCGTGCTGTAGCTCTTCTTCGCCTGGGCCTTGAGGAATCGATCGACTCGGCTGACCGTGATCTCGCGCAGGCTGTAGTGCTCGAAGGCGGGCATCGCCAAGTGGCGCATGTTCCACTCGTAGAGGGATTGTGTGGTCGGCGCAATCTTGCCCTCCAGGTCGAGGTCGTCGAGCCAGACCTCGACCAGGCGGGCGAACGAACTGTCGGGCGTCAGTTCACCGAACGATGCGGCATGGTTGCGGCGCTCGCTCAGCTTCTCCTTCAGGTGGTGCTCGGCTGCCTTGCGGGTGCGGCCCGTCGCCTGGACCCGACGCATTCGTCCATCGTCGTCGCGGAATCGGACCCGAGCGCGGACCGTGCCGCCGGTCATCGTGGTGATCTCGATGTCGCCGAAGGTACCGATCGGGGTGCGGGGCCTAGCCACGGCGCATCAATTCGACTCTGCTGCGCGTCCGGGCGCCGGCTCGCGTTGCTGGGCCAGCCAGTCGCGCACGTCGCTGACGGCGAACTTCACATGTCGGCCGACTCGGATGCCGCAGGGGCCTTTGCCGTCGACGCGCCAGTCGTAGAGAGTCGTGACCGGGATGCCGAGGTAGTCGGCCAAGTCCTCGATACTCAGCAGCGGCTCCAAGCCGCCTGCGGGGGTTCTGTCGGTGTCCATGTCCGACAGGTGCGAACCGGGTCCCGAGCGAACCCAAGACGCTACAGGTCAGTCCATGCGATCCTGCTCGGAACGGGTTTGTGGAGGCATCCGAGACATCAAAGTGGAGGGTTTGTGGAGGGGTGGTCAAATCCCTAGAACCTTTCAGGCCCGGGAAACCTTGATTTCCCGGGCCTGATTCGTAGCGGGGACAGGATTTGAACCTGTGACCTCTGGGATCAGAGTAGGAATGTTCTAAGTTTCCGTGCGATCTGCGATTTGAAGGCGTCTGACCTGGTCAGGTGCTGTTTCCGAAGATCATGTTAGACCGCCTCGATGAGCTGAAATCACGCCGAATCACGTTGAATTCCTGTCATATTCCTGTCACGGAGGGAGTGGCGACGAACGTTCGAACACCGCGAATTCCTGTCACGCCTTTGGCCAAACGGGTTCGAATACGACCCCTGCGTGTGCGTCACACCGACGGGCGCGGAGGGACTCATCAGGCAGTGCTCACGCGCCGGGGTTTGGCCGAAGAATCAGCGGCCGGATGCCAGACGGACCCATTGCGACGGCCCACGGCCCAGGCCCGCGCTTGATGATCTCGCGCTTGAGGCGCTCCTCGTGGCGCAGGAAGATCTCCAGCTGCTGCTGTGGCCCGAGATCCTGTTTCGCGCCAATCCACACGGAACGAACACCGTGTTCGTGGTAGGCACGCAACTCGGCGGGGCGCGTCCTGATGTGGCGTTCGCGGCTGATGACAATGAGCCCGCGTGCGCCGACGATGGGGAGCCAGTCCAGATCATCCGTGCCGCGCGGGACATCAGGTAGTCGCTCATGCCCCGGGTAGACGACGTCGTCGCGCCCGAGACGCTCAAGAAGCTTTCCAAGACCGAGGGCGTTCTCGTCGGTGAAGTACACCGACCCAACCCTCTGTGACATCAGGCGGCGCGCTCGCTACTCGCGATCAACTCGAACCTAAGTGCGGCGTCGACCTGTTCGGGAGTCAGGTCGTAGAGGTCTACGAGATCATCCCGGCTGGTGCCCGCGCGATAATCTTCAGCGAGAGATTCGGTCCGCACATTCCGAATCGCCGGCTGGCCGAAAGCCTTCCGTGGATCCATCAGCACGTCTGGCGTACGCCCATCCGGTCGAAGAACAGCAACGACGCCGTCCGCGTCGTACTCAACTGCAGAGTGAAACCGTTCGGCAGGATCTGTAAGCACCAGTTGACCGCTGCGGACCACCACCAGCTGCAGCTGGCGCTCCAACCCGACTCGCTCTTGCACGACGCGAACCAACTCCTTGCCCTCGACATCGAGAAAGGGCCGGGCGTGCGCCAACGGATACGGGCCAAACTCCTTGCGCAGCAACACGATCGCTGGGCGCAAGCGTTGAACCGGGACATCACGGCTTCGGAACTCGGCCAGCATTCGCGCCTCGACCATCTCGCCCCAGGTCACCGAATCGGAGCCAGTCTGCTCTTCGCGAAGCACAGGCTCGTAGAACCTCGACGCGCGAGAGTATCCCTCCAACCACCGCTTAGCTGTGCCGGGGCGCAAGCCGACGAGGCGGTCTACGTCCGCATACGAGTAGATCGCGCGGTCGAGCATCGAGGCGGCCATGCCACCAATCTTGACACGAGCGCGGCGAATCTCCGCTGAGGTGGGTGCCTATTTCTAGACGCCTGGCCGTATCACCTTCTGGCGCGGTAGCCAAGTTGCGCGGACGCGTGGAACCCAGCACCAACGATACCCATGAGATCACGCCGTTCACGGCCAATTCCGCCAAGCTGTGACTCGCGACCGTGGCCACGTCGCTGAGGCGCAGCTGCCGGTCAAGGATCACCGCGACGATACGCTCTTTCGCATAGTTTCGCAGTTCCGGCTGGCAGTTTCACGAGTCGGCTGCAAAAGCATCAGAAGCCGCCTGCCGATTCGACTGGCCGATTTCCGGTTGGGGATCGGCTATTAGACAGCCGCCTGGGGCGTGCCGGTCGGGCTATGCCCAGCAGCGGATCACGACTGCCTCGTTGGTGCAGGGCTCGGTGAAGCGGTGACGCCGCCCCGCGCGAGGGCTTCGTTCCGCACGAATCCGGCCCGGCGGCATGCCTTCGCGGTGCTTGTGGGCCGGTGGCCGCATCAGGAGGTGATCTCTGCGGCGTGTCGGGGTCGCCCGCCCAGGAGCATCACGAGCCCGAGGACGTACATCGCGAGGATTACCGGCTCGAGCGGCTCGAGTGGCACGGCCTCCGGGACGCCCGCGATCACCTGCAGGGGCATCGCGGCAAGGTAGCTGAGCTGCTCGGGGATCCCCGAGACGAGCGCCACAAACGCCAGCACGTAGCCCCAGCCGGTCCGGCGCCACACCAGCACGGCGGCGGCGGCATACAGCGGCACCTGGATGGCAAGGTCCAACACCATGCTCAGATGGATGATCTGGTCCGTCTCGACCATGGCGCTGCCCGGGGGAACGGTGCCGGTGACGGCGTTGGTCACCCCCGCCGAGATCCACATGCCGCCCAGGGAGACAGCGAGCAGGCCCAGCGCCACGGCCGCCGGCCAGACGTGCCTGATGCCGCGGAACCACTCGGCCACGGCGCCCACGTCCAGACCCGCGACGGTGAGCACCAAGGCGGTGAGGCCTGCAGAGAAGAGCACGATGTGGAGCAGGAACAAGGCGTTGAAGCCGGTGCCGAACACATAGAACGCGTACCCGTAGACCAGGTCGGCGAGCAGGCCCGCTGTCACGAGGTGGCCTGGCAGCGACCCGCGGCGCGCCTGGAGCGCGGCCACGCCGAGCGCGGGCACGACCAGGACCGCGGTGACGAGGTCATAGCCCCGGAGGATCTCGGCCGTCGACCGGGGGCCGGCGTAGATCCCGTCGATGACGAGTCCGGGCACCGCCGCCGCCAACGCCAGCGCCGCGACCACCCACACGAGCACCGCGACCCTGATGTCGAGCAGGCCGGCGGCCGGCTGCCGCACCCGGTGCTCGTCGCGAACCGTGGCCATGACCGAATCTCCCTCAGCGGGGGGCGGCCGGCTCTGGCCCGAGGCGGCCGAGGCCGCCGTCCCACGCTCACGCTACGAGGCGGGCACGTCCCGGCGGCAGGGCCATAAGTCCCGCCGCAGGTCGCAGGGCCACAGTGCCGCAGGACACCCGAGGGCAGCGACCACTCACGTCACGAGACCATGTGGTGTGCCACTGGGCCAGGCCTAGCGCCCGAGCCCCGTTGCACTGCGGCGTGATTCACCGCGGGCAGACCCGCGACGGAGGGGTGCCGCTGCCGGCCGACGCCGACTGGCCAAGAGCCCCCCCCCCCCGCGTCGTCATGTGAGCAGCAGCGCCGCGAGCGCGCCGAACCAGACGAGCAGCGCGCCATAGCCGACGGCCAGGGCGCC
>JAFIHI010000015.1 GCA_017848755.1 Nakamurella sp.
CGGAGAAGTCCACCAGGGACAGCCCGGACTTGGTCGGCGGGCCGTCCGGCTCGCCGGTCAGGTCCATCCATCCGGTGAGTGCCTGCACCACGTAGTCATAGCCTGGCTCGCTGCTGCGCGGACCCGTCATGCCGTAGCCGCTGAGCGAACAGCACACGATAGCGGGGTTGATCGGTGCGAGATCGCGGTAGGTGATGCCGATCTTCGCCGGGACATCGCCGCGCAGGTTGGAGTAGACGGCATCGCTGCGGCGGACCAGGTCCTCGAACACCCGGCGCCCGGCAGAGTTGTTCAGGTCCAGGGCAACAGACTTCTTGCCGCGATTGAACGCCTCGAAGAACAGCGAGTCGCCGTCGCTCGCGTACGGCGGCACGGTGCGACCGACGTCCCCGGCGACGGATGGATCCTCGATCTTGATGACCTCGGCGCCGAGGTCCGCGAGATGGCTACTGCCGAAGGGGCCCGCCCCGTACTGTTCGACCGCGATGATGCGCAGATCTGCCAGTGGCAGCCTCACGTCGTGTCGTCCTTTCCGATCGTTCACCGGGTCGGTCACCGGGTCGGTCACTGGGTCGGTCACTGCCAGCCGCCGGTCAGTGCCAAATGTCACCGAGGGCGCGCATGATGTTGCCGCCGAGCACCTTTCGGATGTCCTCGTCGCTGTGGCCGTCCCGGACCAGGCAGATCGCCAGATTGTGGAAACACTCGCTGGGATTCTCCAGCCCGTCGACGTAGGGCACCGTCGGATGCGGCGGAGGTTGTCCGCCGTCCACCCCCAGCAGGCGCGCAAAAGTGGTGTGTAGCCCGACATGGTCGCCGTACAAAGTGTCCGGTCCGAACGCGACGTGATCGATCCCGACCAGATCCACGCAGTAGTGGAAGTGGTCCATCACCGACTCGATGCTGTGCCGCGGGTTCCTGGTGGAGCAGGTGGTGTGCGGTGCGGCGGAAATGCCGATGACGCCACCGGTGTCGGCTACCGCACGCAGGGTGTCGTCGCGCTTCAACCGCGGGATGTCCCAGAGCGCCCGGGCGCCGGCATGCGTCATCAGCACGGGACTGTCCGACGCTCGGCAGGTGTCGATCCCGGTCCGGTCCCCCGAGTGAGAGATGTCGATGGCCATCCCCAGCTCGTTCATCCGGGCCACCGCCCGCCGACCCAATAAGGTGAGCCCGCCGTCGGTGGCTTCGTTCAGCCCGGAGCCCAGCGCGTTGGAGTCGGAGTAGGCGATACCCATCTGACGGATCCCGAGTCCGTAGAGGATGTCGATCTTGTCGACCTCGTTGCCGATCGGCGTCGCGGCCTCCAGACCGAAGATCAGGCCCACCTTGGCGTCCCGGTGCGCGTTGCTGATGTCCTGCACCTGGCGGACTACCACCACTCGGTCCTGCTGGGCGATATCGGCCTGTCGCATACCTAGGTCGGTGATCACGTCCTCCCACTGCCACGGCGCTGTACCGGTGACACAGGCCGTGCCGTCCATCATGTTGTCGAACACGGCCGTCAGACCTGAGGCGGCCAGACCCGCGAAAGCCGTGTGCTGGCGCCCCGTCCGGTTGTACTCCGGGGTGTCCGTCATATCCGCGGGGAACCGGACGGGGTGGTCGTGAAGGCTGATGCTGATGCCTCCGGTGAGCAGCGCCTCGGCTTGGTCCACGACACCCTGCGGCTGTCCGTGCCGCCACGCCGGGACCCGACCCGCCTCGACGGCAAGTCCCTTGGCCCACACCGGATCCGGCAGGTAGGAGTAGGCGGTGTACTCACCCATGTCGGGACTCCGCGGGGGTGTGCGCGGGTAGGAGCGGCCTCGCGCTCACGACTGCCGCCGCTCAACGGTCCCTGCCAGGGTCCCCGCGAGGGTCCCTGCCAGCTGTCGCCACAACACTTCCCAGGCGCGGATGCCCTCGGGAATTCGGTGCAGTCGGAGGAACTCGTTGGGGGCGTGCAGGTTCTCATCGGACGTGGAGAAGGAGAAGAAGAGCGTCTTGACCCCGAGTGCGTCCTCGAAAAGCCAGGTGGCGGGCAGGGTGCCGGCGATGACGGCGTGCAGCACGGTCTGTCCCGGATAGACCCGCGCCAGCGCGGCCTCGGCGGCCACGATAGACGGGTGGTCGTCGTCCACCGCGTACGCGGGCACGCCGTGCGCTGGTTCCACGGTAACCGTCACACCCACCGGGGCGCGCTTGAGCAGGTGCTCGGTGATCGCCTTGGTAACCGCCGCTGGATCCTGCTGGTGCACCAGCCGGCAGGTCAGATGCGCGGCCGCCCGGTGCGGAATGACGGTGTACTGGCCGCCGGCCTGAACACCGTTGATCTCCAAGGTCGGCCGCTCCCACAATCGTTCCAGCGTGGACAGTCCCGCCTCACCGGCCAGCGCCGGCGCGCCCAACTGGACCCGATACGCCTCGTCATCGAAGTCCACCGCGGCGATCTCGGCGCGGCGCTGATCGGTCAGCGCGCGCACGCCCCGATAGAACCCGTCGACCGCGACCCGGCCGTCTCGGTCGTGCAGACTGGCCAGCAGGGAGGCCAGCGCGGCGATCGGATTGGCGACGGTACCACCGAAACGGCCGGAATGTAGGTCCGTGGCGGCGCCCTCGACGAGCACGTTCAGCTCCGCCAAACCCTTGGAAGCCACCGACACCGACGGCTCGGTCGGGCGCCACATGGCCCCGTCGGCGGAGATCACCAGGTCGCACGCCAAGTCATCGACATGGCTGCGGACGTACTCGTCCAGGTGTGGGCTGCCGATCTCCTCCTCACCCTCGATGAGGAACTTGACGTTCAGCGGCAGTCGGCCTTCCTGCTCCATGAACAGGCGGGCCACCTCCAGCACGATGAACAGCGGGCCCTTGTCGTCGGTGACGCCGCGGCCGCGGAGCACATCGCCGTCGACGGCCAGCTCGAACGGTGGTGTCCGCCACTCGTCGGCCGGACCCGCGGGCTGCACGTCATAGTGGCCGTACACCAGGATCGTCGGTGCCCCGGGCGCGCCGTCCCAGTGGGCACGGACCACGGGGTTCCCGGCGGTCTCGTCGAGGTACGAGCCGGCGAAGGTCAACCGGTCGGCAACCCATTGGGCGGCGGCGCGCATTGCCGCCGGGTCGCTGTCGAGGCTGACGCTGGGGATGGCGACATACTCGGCCAGGTCGGCGATCCTGGTCCGCACATCGGGCAGGACCAGGTCCCCGGTGGTCACGCCGCTCACTTCAGCCAGCCGTTTTCCAGCACGTCCCGGGTCTCGGCGACCCCGGCGGCCCAGATGACCTCCATCTCGGCGTCCGGTCGCTCGTAGGCCCCGCCGTGGTTGCCGTCCGGGGCCAGGGCAAGCATCTCGTCACGGCTGAGCCGGCCGAGTAGGTCGCGGGAGTGGACCGGGGCGGGGTCGGTCGGTACGCGAACACCGGCGATCCGGGTCCAGGCGACGTTCTCCAGACACGCACCGGGCATCTGAGCCGTGTCGAAGGTCGCGGCGGCCGCGGCGATGCGCGGCGCGTTCCAGGAGTTGTGCAGCAACACCTCGGTCTTGTCCGCGCGCGGCTTCGCCAACCATTCGCGCAGCAGGCCGGTCACCGGGGAGTTACCGCCGTGCCCGTTCACCAGTGCAATGCGCCGGAAGCCCTGCAGGTACAGGCAGTCCAGGATGTCTTCGACCACCGCAATATAGGTGCTCATCCGCAGGCTGACGCTACCGGTGTAGCTGACGAAATAAGGCGTCATGCCGTACGGGAGAGCAGGCAGCACCGGGATCCCCAGCGGCTTCGCCGCCTCGACGGCAACCCGCTCGGCCAGAATGGCGTCGGTACCCAGGGAGAGGTAACCGTGCTGTTCCACGGAGCCCAGCGGCAGCACGATCCGATCGTCCGTCACCAGGTGGTCGCGCAGTTGCATCCAGTTGTTGTCGTAGACCCTCACGGTGCGTCCTGCCCGTCGGCGGCCTTCACGGCATCCGTCGCACCAGCCAGTCGGGCGACGAATTCGGCCAGTTCGTCCAGGTTTTCCACGCAGCAGACCCGCCGGCCCTGCTCGATGTCATGGATGATGTTGGCGATCTCCTGGAAGATAGGGCCGTTGATGTCCTTGAGGGTTTCGTCCACCTCGGTCTTGCGCTTGCGGACGGCAAGGTCGCGGTAGACCCCGCTGTGGCTTTTGGCGCTCGCCCGATTGAACTCCACCAACCGGTCCAGTGACCCCTCCAGGTCGTCGGGTACGAACCCGTCGAAGCTCTCCGGCGGTACAGGCGCCTGAGCCAGTACCTCGCGGGCGGCCGCGATCATCAGCGGCCGATAGCGCGGATCGGACAGCGAGTCCGCGATCGACAGGTCCGAGACGGCCCCGGCGTAAAGCATCGCACCGTAGGCCTCCTTGCCCCAGAGGTAGCCCAGCACGTTCCCGGTGGGCAGGGCGTAGGGCAACACCTCAGCCATTTCCCTGACCCGCTCGGTGATCTGGCCCCCGGCCAGCTCTCCGACCCGGAAGGTTCCGATGTTGCCCTGCATGATCCGGCCGGGGGCCATCAGGTCGGCCCCGAAATTCACGAAGCTGGACAGCACTCGATCCTGCCCCACGGCAGCGACGAGAGTGTCTGCGGTGAGACCGTTCTGCACGCTCAGCACGAACCCATCGGCCGACAGCCGGTCGCGCAGCAGGTCGGCCGCCGAAGCGGTGTGCTGGCTCTTCACCGCAACCAGCGCCCGATCGATCCGGTCGGGCAGATCGTGCGGCAGTACTGCAGGCAGCTGGGCGACGAAGTTCTCGACGGGACCGTAGATCTCCAGGCCGCGCTCATTGATGGCGGCCACGTGGGCGGCGTCGGCATCGCACAGCAGCACATCGTGTCCGGCCCGGGCCATGTGGGCGCCGAGGGTGCCGCCGATGGCGCCGGCGCCGATGATCACGTACCTCATGCGTTCACCGCCAGGGGGACCGCACGGTGCATGAAGTCGCGGATCACCTGCTGGAACAGGTCGCGCTCCTCGCGCTGCGGGGCGTGCCCGGAGTTTTCGAAGATGACGAGTTCGGCGTTCGGTATCAGGTCCGCGATGGTCTGTGAGCAGCTGACCGGGGTGACCCAGTCGTAGCGGCCGACGGTGACGAGCACGGGCACCCGGATGCCGGGTAGCTGCGGTTTGACGTCGTAGTTGTCCCAGTTGTGCTGGAAGCACCAGTTGTGCGCCTCGTGCCGGTAAAAGCCGTCCTCCACTTGCGCCTTGGACGTGGCCGGGTCGTAGGTGTGGTCGTAGAGGCCGATCATCTCTGCCCAGCACTGCTTGAGGTCCTCGTCGTCACGGATGTGACCGGACCAGTACCTGTTGAAGTTCTCCCATTGGATCTCGATTCGGTCCTGATTGCGGGCATTCTCGAACGCGATCTCGAGATTGCTGCCGTCCGCGGCGGTGTCGCGCAGCATGACGGCCTCGACCCGGTCCGGATAGGCGACCGCGTACTCCAGGGCGATGAACCCGCCGTAGGAGCCGCCGGCAACGGTGACCTGCTCCGCACCAGCCCACTCACGCAGGGCATCCACATCGGCGGCCCATTGGGCGTGCGAGTACGGTTCGATGCCCTCGCTGCGTCCGCAGCCCCGGGCATCGAAGACGATGACCCGGTACTCGTCGCTGAGCGGGCCGAAGGTCGCCTTCGGCTCTTCCAAGGACCCGATCCCGCCGCCGCCGTGGTGCGCGATGATCAGGGGAGCATCGCGCGGGCCCAAGTCCTCGACGTTGAGCCGGCAGCCGTTGATCAGCAGTTCCATGTGAGCTCCTAGTGCTCGTCCGCGGTCCACCGGCCGAGGGTGGCGGCCAGCACGGATAGCGGGACTGCCCCGTACTGCAGTACCCGCCGGTGGAATTGGGTGAGGGAGAAGGCCGAGCCCAGCCTGGCGCGCGCATCCGCGCGAAGCCGCAGGATCTCCCGCTGCCCGACCATGTATGCCAGCGCCTGGCCGGGCCAGACGATATAACGGTCGATCTCGTTGACGATGTTCGGCTCGTTGGTCGCCGTGTTGGCCCGCATGAAATCCATCGCGCGCTGCCTGCTCCAGCCCAGGTGATGCATGCCGGTGTCGACGACTAGCCGGCAGGCCCGCATCGCGGCAAAAGACAGCCGGCCGAGGAGGTCGACGTCTCCGGAGTACAGCCCTATTTCCTCTGCCAGCAGTTCGGCGTACAGGCCCCATCCCTCGTTGAAACCGCACGCCTCGATATCCAGATGCCTTCGGTAGCGCGGGATGTCGAGCTGCTGGCAGGCGGCCAGCTGAAGGTGGTGGCCCGGTACCGACTCGTGGAAGGCCAGCGCCTCGTACTCATAGCGGAACCGCTCCCGCGGCAGGGTGGTCAACACGCAGTACGCCCCGTGACGACTGCCGTCCAGTGCCGGTGGCCGGTAGTAGGCCATCGCCGAGTGCTTGGCCTCTACGGGGTTGATCTCGACGATGTCGCACGGCGGGATCGGCGGACCGTCATAATACTCACCCAGCGCCGCCATGGCCCGATCCAGTGCCGCCCGGGCGCCCTGCACGATCTGCTCACCGGTCTCGTACCGTAGCCGCGGGTCTACCCGCAGTGCCTTGCGCACCTCGACCGGGTCGGCAATGCCGAGCACCCGACCGCCCACTGCGGACCATCCTGCTTCCAGCTCGGCGAGCACTTCATGGCCCAGCTGGTGAATCTCCTCGGGTGTGCGATCGGTGGTGGTGTGTCGGGCGACGGCGCGGGCGTAGGCCTGGTCGCCACCGGGAATCTGGTCGATGCCGACCCGATCGTCGGGCCTGCCGTGCGGGGCGACGTCCTCGCGCAGTGCGCGGAGGAACTCGGTGAGCGCCGGGCGTACCTGGCCGCCGATGATCGCTGCGGCCTGTGCCTCGCATGACGCGGCGCGAGCCGGCTCGAGCAGCACGTCCTCGGCGTCATCCAGCGCCAGATAGTCCTCCAGTTGCTCGATCGCGTTGACCACCCCCACCCGGGTAGGGGTTCGGCCGCCAGCGATCTCTGACCGATAGCGTTCGGCCAGCGCACCGAACATGCGCGGCAGCGCGGCCAGTCGGGTCAGGTAGGCGTCGGCGCCGTCCGGGCCAGCGGCGCTCATCACCGGCAGGGCCTGGAACACCAGCCCTTGGGGACTGACGTATCCGTCGGCGGACACGTTCGCGGCCCAGAGACTGTCCTCGGCGTCGGTGGCCGCGCCGCGGGCCAGGCTGATCAGTACGTCACGGTCGACCTGCTGATCGGCGGTCAGCTCTCGCGGATCGAGGTCGTCCGCCCGTTGCTGAACCGAACGCAGCGCTGCCGCCGCTTCGGCATCGGCCTGCGGGTCGGGGTCGTTGACCAGGTGGTCGAACTCATCGAGCCCCAGCAGGGTGGCGTTCCACGGGTCGTAGGTGTGCCGGACGCGGAAGTACTCCTCGCCCAGCGCGGTCAGGAGTGCCGCGGGTTCGGTCATGTCCATGTCAGAACAGGGAGTGTCCACCGTCGATGGACAGCGTCTGACCGCTGACCCACCCGGCGGACGGCTCGACGAAGAAGAGGCAACCGCGGGCAATGTCTTCCGGTTGGCCGATGCGGCGGGTAGCGATGCCGTTCACCAACGCCGCCTGGCCGTCCGGGCCGTAGCCCTCCCACTGCTGGACGGTGGTCGGGTTGGACAAGACGAAACCCGGGGCGATGCAGTTGACCGTGATCCCGAACGGGCCGAGCTCCCAAGCCATTTGCCGGGTGAATCCGATGAGACCCGCCTTCGCGGACGTGTAGGCCTGGATACCGGTCAGGCTCACGCTACGTCCGGCGCCGGACGAGATCGTGACGATCCGGCCGAAACCGCGCTGTTTCATCCCCGGTGCCACGGCCCGGACGACATTGCGCGCCGTGCGCAGGTTCGCGTTGATGACGGCATCCCACGCCTCGTCGGTCACGTCCTCGATCGGGAGATGGGTCTGGCCGCAGACACCGCCGGCGGAGTTCACCAGAATGTCGACTTGGCCGATGTCCCGCAGGTATGCGGAGGTCAGCTCGGAGTCCGTCAGATCGACCTGTTCCCGGTCGATGCGGTGCACGTGCGCCTGATGGTCCTGCAGCAGGTCGGCGATCGAGGCGCCGATTCCGTGGGCAGTTCCGGTCACGACAGCGACCAGGCCCGACAGCGATGACATTCGCATCCTCCTCGCACACCGCACCATGTGCGGGAGTTCCGTTCCATACAGATGCCGGACGATACGCCGCCCCGGTAACGAATACTACATGCGGTCAGCCGGGCTGGCTATGCGTGGCGGTGTGCGTGCGGCGCCGGCCGTGCCACCTCGTCCCGCCGAAAGGCGCGAGGCAGCTGCACGTGCCGCTCCCATCGGGTCATCCGATCGATCGCGGACTCGCCGAGCGCAGTGAACACACCCTCGATCAGCGATTCGAGCAGGATCAGCAAGCCGGCGTCCGAGTCGAACGGAACACCTTCGACATACACGGGGAGGACGACCGTGGAGAATTCCGCGGTCGGCGAGAGCTCATGATCGGTGAGCAGCACGATCTTGGCGCCCTGATCACGCGCAAGCATGGCCAGTAATCGAGCCGATTCCTCGTATCGGCGGAAATCGATGATGACGGCGACGCCGTCCTTGGTCAGGTCCAGGTATTTACCGATGTCCTGGGTGAGCGGGTCGCGGGCGAACTCGACGCCGCGAATCAGCTGGCTGAGCTGAGCGGCGAACAAATGTGCCAGGTGCCTGGTGAAAAACCCGCCGGACACCAATACGCGGCGTGGCCGCGCGGCGAGCAGCGCGACAGCGGCATCGAATTCCGCTTCCGGCACGGTCCTGAGCAGGTGCCCGGCGAGGGCAACGCGGGCGGTGACGGAGGCCCGGAAGGCACAGCCCGACTCCTGGGCGGGCCGACGTTCCCGGGCGGCCCGCTGCGCCGGCGCGGTGGCCGCCCGGGTCGCCTCCTCGCGCAGCCGGCGCTGAAAATCGCGGTAGTTCCCGAAACCCATCCGCGCGACAAATCGCAGCACCGTCGGCGTCGATGTTCCGGCCGAACGTGCCAACCCGGCGGCAGAGCCTAGACCGGCGGCCGGATAGTCGGCCAGTAATACTCGGGCACAGCGCTTCTCGGCCGGGGTCAACTCCGCAACCCTCGCCGAAACAATGTCTCGGATGTCGTTCACAATCGCCGATCCTAGGGGCCGATTCCGATCCTCCCCGCGCAGATCTTCACCCGATCACACCAGAATGGTCACGGTTTGGTCCAGGAACGCACCGAACATCGCCGGCGAGTTATGACCGACCACTACCGCTCCGTCGGCGTCGACGGCAATGATCCCGCCGTCCGCGTCCCGACGCTCGACCTCCTCACGCAGCACTCGTTCCACCGCATCCGCCAGCGCCATCCCAGCATGCCGCACCAATGACGCGATCTCATGCGCGACCACGCCCTGGAGGAAGGACTCACCGTGACCGGTGCACGACACCGCGACCACGCCGTCGCGGGCGTACGTGCCGGATCCGATAATCGGGCTGTCGCCGATCCGGCCCGGGTACTGGTTCACCATGCCGCCGGTCGAGGTGGCTGCGGCGAGGGCGCCGGAGACGTCTCTCGCGACAGCGCCGACCGTGCCGTGTGGCTGCGCGGCCTGGAGTCCGGCGGCGACATTGCGCTGCTGGGCGATCCGGCCCGGGGTGATGAAGTAGTCCTGCTCCGCCACCTCCAGGCCCCACTCCGCCACCTGTTCGCGCGGAACGTCCGTCCGCAGCACACAGTCGCCCTCCCACAGGACGCGCTGGGCGGCGAGAATGGGATTTCGTGCCCAGCGGGTGGCCGCAATGGCGCCAGCCCGTCCGGACCCGAGCATCAGCGCCGCGTCCGTCGTCACGCTGCCGTCGCAACGAATCGCGGACCCCCGACCGGCATTGAACAATGGATCGTTCTCCAGCACCAGCACAGCTGCGACGACCGCGTCCTCGGCGGTACCGCCTGCCTCCAGCACGTC
>JAFIHI010000112.1 GCA_017848755.1 Nakamurella sp.
ACCTCGGTCGGCGGGGCGGGCGCTTCGGAGGAAGCGCCCGCCCCATCGGCCGTGCCGACCGGGGATGACGAAAACCTCGTGGTCAAGGCGGTCCGGCACCCGTGGCGCCTGGTAGCGGTCGCCGTGATCGCCGTGCTGGTGGCGATGGCCGTGCACATGCTGGTCACCAACGAGCGGTTCCAATGGAACGTCGTCGGCCACTACCTCTTCGCCGCGCCGGTCCTGACCGGTGTGCTGAAAACGCTGGAACTCACCGCCATCGCAATGATCATCGGCGTGGTGCTCGGCGTCGTCGCCGCGATCGCCCGGTTATCTCCGAACCCGATCGTGTCGCGCACGGCGCTGCTATACGTCTGGTTCTTCCGGGGCACCCCGCTTCTCGTTCAGCTGTTGTTCTGGTTCTTTCTCGGGGCCCTGTTGCCGCGGATCTCGATCGGCATCCCGTTCGGCCCGGAGTTCGCGTCCGTCTCCGCGAACACGTTGATCACGGCGTTTTTCGCGGCGATCGTGGGGCTCGGCATCAACGAAGGCTCCTATATGAGCGAGATCGTGCGGGCGGGGATTCTGTCCGTGCCGCGCGGTCAGACCGAGGCGGCGCTGGCCATCGGCATGTCGCGGATGCAAGCGATGCGGCGGGTCGTGCTGCCGCAAGCCATGCGCGTCATCATCCCGCCGACCGGCAACGAGACGATCGGGATGCTCAAGAACACGTCCCTCGTCTTCGTTATCGGTTACACGGAACTGCTGACCTCCGTGTCGCTGATCTACGCGCGCACCTACGAGACGATTCCGCTGCTGATCGTCGCGGCCCTCTGGTACCTGGTCATCACGGCGGCGCTGTCCGTCGGTCAGCACTACATCGAGCGCCACTTCGGGCGGGGGTACCAGGTGCTCACCACCTCGCGGAAGGCGCGCAACCGCCTCGTCGCCCGTGAGTCGCTGCAGGAGCTCCAGGCGGCGGAAGTTCTCGGCGAGACGCTGAGTTCGGGCGGGAGTCACTCATGAGTTCGTCTGTGCAGCAACCTGTTCCGGCGGTGTCGGCGGTGCCTACAGTGTCTACGGCGCCCGAGGTGCCGATGTTCCGCGCCGACGCGGTGCGCAAGTCGTTCGGCCATGTCGAGGTGCTGCGCGGTGTCAGCATGACGGTGCAGCGCGGTGAGGTCGCCGGCCTGCTCGGCCCGTCGGGTTCCGGGAAGAGCACCTTCCTGCGGTGCGTCAACCACCTGGAGAAAATCGACGGCGGCCGGATGTGGGTGGACGGCGAGATGGTCGGCTACCGCCGATCGGGCCGCGTGCTGCACGAGCTGAAGGAGCGGGAGGTCGCCCGGCGCCGCGCCGGCATCGGCATGGTGTTCCAACAGTTCAACCTGTACCCGCATCGGACCGCGCTGGAGAACGTGATCGAGGGCCCCGTCATCGTCCGGCGCCGACAACGCTCCGAGGTGGTCGGAGTGGCGATGGAACTCCTCGATCGGGTGGGGCTCGCCGATCGCGCGCACCACTACCCCAGCCAGCTGTCCGGCGGCCAACAGCAGCGGGTGGCGATCGCGCGGGCGCTCGCCATGGAGCCCTCGCTGATGCTGTTCGATGAGCCGACGTCGGCGCTCGACCCCGAGTTGGTCGGTGAGGTGCTGGACGTGATGAAGGACCTCGCCGCATCGGGGATGACGATGATCGTCGTGACGCACGAGATGGGCTTTGCCCGCGAGGTCGCCGACGCGGTGTACTTCATGGCGGACGGTGTCGTCGTCGAAAGCGGAACTCCCGCAGCGGTTCTCGGCAACCCTCAGCAGGAACGTACGCGCAGCTTCCTAGCGAAGGTGCTGGCATGACGGCGCTTTCGGGCCGCGCCCGATCCGGAGGGTGAGGTGCGCGCCGCCGAACTCAAGGAACTGCTGCAGTTTCGTCGTCCACAAGTGCGCCGAACCGAGCGGGTGCTGGCGAACTGCGTCACCGTCGACGATCTGCACCGGGCGGCGATGCGGTACTGGCCGCGTGGGGTTCGCGGGTACGTGGACGGGGGCGCCGACGGCGAGATGAGCCTCACCCGCAACCGGGCCGCTTTCCGGAACTTCGAGCTGGTTCCGACGGTGCTGCGCGATGTGACGACCGTCGACACCAGCACCACGTTGCTGGGGCGGGCGAGTCCCATGCCGTTCGCCTTGGGCCCGACCGGATACACCCGCATGATGCATCCCCACGGGGAGTGGGCCGTCGCCAAGGCCGCGCTGGCAACCGGCATCCCGTACACGCTCTCGACGATGGCGACCGTCTCGCTGGAAGATGTCGCGACGGTGGGCGGCGACCTATGGTTCCAGCTCTACATCTGGCGCGACCGAGACCTGATGCGCGAGCTCATCTCTCGCGCCGCGTCGGCCGGCTACCGCTGCCTGATGGTCACCGTCGATACGGCGGTGAGCGGGCTGCGTGTCCGCGATCACCACAACGGGTTCACCCTGCCGCCGCGGCTGACCCCGGCGGCGGTGGCCGACATGGCACTGCACCCCGCCTGGTGGGCCGGGCTGCTGGCTGGCCCGGGCATCACCTTCGCCAACGTCGAGCGGTCGGCCGGCGCCGGCGGGGAGACCGTGATGGCCTTCGCGGCGCGCCAATTCGACCCGTCCGTGACGTGGGACGACATCGCCGAGGTGCGAACGCGATGGCCGGGGCCGCTGCTCCTCAAGGGCGCCTTCTCGCCGGCGGACGTGCGGCGCGCGCGGGGACTCGGCATCGACGCGGTGGCGCTGTCCAACCACGGCGGCCGGCAACTCGACCAGGCGTGGACCCCGGTCCGGGCGCTGCCCGAGATCCGCAGCGCGATCGGGGCGGACTATCCGCTCTTCGTCGACTCCGGGATCCGGCGTGGCACCGACATAGCCATTGCACTCGCGTTAGGCGCGACCGGCTGCTTGATCGGTCGCCCCTATCTGTATGGGCTGGGTGCGGCGGGCGAGCGCGGGTGCGCCGCGGCCATCGGGATGCTGGGAGACGAGTTCACCCGCGCGATGCAATTGCTCGGCGTGACAACGGTTTCCGAGCTGCGGCAGCGCGGCGCGGAACTGATCCGCAGATATTCGGGCGAAGCGTCGTGCGGAACCTGACCGGCTCGGCTGCACCTCCTCGGTGCGCCTATCGCAGCTACCCTTCGAGCCGTTCCCGGGTGGACCACTGCCAGTGGATTGGCCGTGTCGCCGCATCGCAGCCGTTCTGTCGCGGTCATGGGGACCGTGCCGACCGCGAAGCGGGCGCGAACTACGTCATATCCGGCGAGTGATGGGTTGCCGCGTCGCCGAGGGTCGCCGTCATGGAGTGAACGGCGGCGGCGAGTTCGCGGCGCGCGGCGTCCCGCCAGGCGACCCCGCAGCGGTTCTGCGGGCCGGCAACGCACACCCCGGCAATGGCGAGACCGCCCTTGAGCACGGGCATTGCGATCGCGATGGATGCCGCGTACAACTCGCCACGGGAGAGCGCGTAGCCGTCGGCGCGGATCCGGGCGAGCACCCGGCCGAGTTCGCCGCGGGTGGGGGTGTTGGGCGTGCGGGCGCGGATGTCGCCCTGCAGCACCGCGCGCTGGACGTCATCGGGGGCGAAGGCAAGCAGCACGCGCTGGCCGGCGCCGGCGTACAGCGGCAGCAGTTGGCCGAGCTCGAAGGCGAGCCGGATCTGATGTGCCGATTCGACCTGGCTGACGCACACCGCGTGCAGGCCGTGCCGGACGGTGAGCACGGCGGTCTCGCCGGTGACGGCGGCGAGGTGCTCCAGGAAGGGCGCCGCGACGGTGGAGATGTTGGTGCTGGGCAACCCCGAGCCGTGACCGGCCAGGCGCCGGCCGGCCTGGTAAATGCCCTCGTCGTCCGTCACGAATCCGGCATCGCGCAGACTGCGGAGGAAGCGGTACACGCTGGACAGCGGCAGCCCGACCGTCTCGGCGATCTCGTCTGCGCGGATCCCGTCGTGATCGAGGATCGCGCCGAGCACGCTGAGCCCCTTTGCGAAGGACGTGCCCTGGGCGCCGGCCGGGATGGATTGCCGCGTTTTCATTTTCTGAGAATAACAGTTTGCAGCATGTGAATATCCGCATAGCGTGAGGGCCATTCTGAGACGTAGAGGAGGTCACATGGCGGCGGCCGTGGTGATCGGTGCCGATCGGCTGACACTCGAGCAGTTGGTGGCCGTGGCGCGGGACGGCGCTCGCATCGAGCTCGATCCGGCCGCGGCTGAGCGAATGCAGGCGAGCCGCGTCTGGGTGGAGCATGCGATCGCCGACCGGTCCGGGCCGAACGGCGAGATCGCGCCGATCTATTCGATCAACACCGGCTTCGGGTCGCTCGCCGGGCGGGCGGCGTTCCAGAGCCCGGACCAGGCCTCGGATCTCTCACGCCGCCTGATCGTCTCCAACGCCTGCGGGGTGGGGCGCTACCTGGACGCGGACGTGGTGCGCGCGGCGGTGCTGATCCGCGTGTCCAGCCTGACCCAGGGATTCTCCGGCGTCCGCGTCGAGGTCGTGCAGACGCTGATCGACATGCTCAACGCCGGGGTGACGCCGGCCGTCCCGGAGATCGGAAGTCTCGGTGCGTCAGGCGATCTCGTGCCGCTGGCGCACGTGATGCTGGTCGCCACGCGGCCGACCGGCGCGGAGGACCTCGAGGCCGACAGCGGCGAGGCGATTGTCCACGGCGAACTCGTCTCCGGGCTCGCGGCGATGCACGACGCCGGCATCGCGCGGATCGTGCTCGGGGCCAAAGAGGGCCTGGCGCTCACGAACGGCACGTCGTTCTCCACCGCGCTCGCGGCTCTCGCCGTCTATGACGCTGCTCGCCTGGTGGAGGCCGCCGAGATCACCGCGGCCATGTCCATCGAGGCACTCCTCGGCTTCGGCGATGCGTTCCTGCCACAGATCCATGACGCCCGCGGCCAGGCCGGGCAGATCGCGGCCGCCGCGCACATTCGAGACCTGTTGGCGGGCAGCACATTAGTGGACGGCAGCGAGATCACGGATCCGGTCCGCCAGCCGCCGCAGGACGCGTACTCGTTGCGCTGCATCCCGCAGGTGCACGGCGCGGTGCGCGACACGCTGGCATTCGGGCGGCAGATCGTCGAGAACGAGATCAACGCGGCGACCGACAACCCGCTCATCTTCCCGAGCCTGCCGGACGCGCGGCGCCTCAAGGCCGTGTCGGGTGGCAACTTCCACGCCGAGTACCTGGCTTTCGTCTCCGACTTCACGGCGATCGCCGTCACCGAGATCGGGTCCATCGCGGAACGCCGACTCTTCCGCCTCGACGACGGAATGCTGAACCGGGGTCTGCCCGACATGCTCATCGACAGCGTCGACGTCGGTATGGATTGCGGGTACATGCTGCCGCAATACGTTGCGGCGGCGCTGGTCTCGG
>JAFIHI010000113.1 GCA_017848755.1 Nakamurella sp.
GCCCGCATCCAGCAGCACGTTCATCGCCAGGTAGAGGGCTTCCTCGGCGCCGGCGAAGCAGATCACGTCGTCGGCGCCGGCCCGCTCGTACATCCCGGCGATCGCCTCGCGCAGGGCCGGGTCGCCGTGGGTCTCGGTGTAGCTCAATGGCAGGTTCGCGAACGCGGCACGGTCCTGGTCATCGGCCAGGGTGAGCAGCTCACTGAGGGTCATCGTCTGCGCGTCGGAGGCGGTCAGGTGGTGACGCGCGGTGAACTCCCACCGGGAGAAGTAGGTTTCCAGGCGGAAGTCGGGCAGTCGGGTCATGTGTTGTCCTTCGTGCTGGGGGCTCGGAGTTCGGCCAGCAGGCCATAGAGGGTGGAACGGGAGACTCGTAGGGCGGCCGTGACGACGGGGGTAGCGCGGCGCACGGCGAAGATCTTGGCCTCGTTCAGGCGGGCGAGGACGGCCAGTCGGTCGGCGCGGGTCAGCCGCTCGAGGGGGCGGCCGCATTCGCGCACGTATGTGCCGACGATGTGCTGGACGCGTTCGGTCCAGTCCTGCTCGAACAGTGGCTCCGGCCGGGGCGTCGTGGGGGCGCCGAAAGCGGACAGCACGGCCGCGGCCTGCTCCAGCGGCGTGCGGTCGAGATTGACGCACAGCACCGCAGCGGCCTTTCTGTCCGGACCGCGCAGGACGGCGCTGACGGAGGACAGTCGCCGGCCATCCGCGAGCACCTTTTCGTACGGGCCGAACACGTCCCGCGCCGACGGGTCCAGCGCGTCCAGCTCGCCCAGCAGCGAAGGGTCCCCCGGACCGCGGGCGCCTATCGAGTTCCAGATCGCCAGGATGCGGTCGGTGTCCGGATCGTGCAGCACCACCTCGGCATACGGGCCGAGCAGCAGCGCGACGGCCTGGCCTACGGGCGCCCACATCCGGACCCGATCATCCGTGTTCTCGCCATCAGCCTCCATGTGTTTGGACTATACGTCCAAACTGGATGAACCGTCCAGATAGGCTACTCCCGACGCCCTCGGGGGCCATAGAGATCCCGCGGGCCAGCGTCGGCGACCCGGTGCCAGGGCGCCGCCCGGGCCAGCGAACCATCGTCATCGAAGGCGCCGCCCGCCATAAGCCAGGACCGACGATGGGCTCGGTAGGACCGTGGCGAGCGGCGGATGCGTCGGTAGCGTTGAGGCCGGGACGGCAGTGCGGCCGCCCCGCGGCGCGGTTTCGGGTGTCAATTTCGTGTGTCAACGGGTCGCGAATTGACACACGAAGGACCGCCGCACAGTGACGGGAACGGTGCAGATCGATGAATCGGCTGGCGGGCGCGAAGAGCTCATACCTGTTGCAGCACAAGGATAATCCTGTTGACTGGTGGGAGTGGGGCGCGGCCGCGTTCGAGGAGGCCAAGCGCCGGAACGTCCCCGTGCTGTTGTCGGTCGGCTATGCGTCCTGTCACTGGTGCCACGTGATGGCGCACGAGTCGTTCGAGGATCCCGGGACGGCGGCGGTGATCAACCGGGACTTCGTGGCGATCAAGGCCGACCGCGAGGAGCGCCCGGACGTCGACGCGACGTATATGACGGCGACGCAGGCCATGACGGGCCAGGGCGGCTGGCCGATGACGTGCTTCCTCGACCACGAGGGCCGGCCGTTCTACGCCGGCACGTACTTCCCGCGCACGCCGCGGGGCGGGATGCCGTCGTTTGCGCAGGTGCTCGAGGCCGTGTCGGAGGCCTGGCGGCGCGATCCGGCCGGGGTGACGTCGGCCGCTGGTCGCATCGCGGCCCAGCTGCGCGATGCGGCGAGCCGGGGAGCGGGCGCAGCGGCCGATGCTGGCACCGCCGATGACGGCCCAGCCGGCACCGGGATGGGCACCCGCACGGGGATCGGCACCCGTCCCGGCATCGGCACGGCGGAACTCGACCACGCCGCGCGGCTCCTGCTGGCACAGATCGACCGCCGCCACGGCGGTTTCGGCTCGGCGCCGAAGTTCCCGCCGGCGATGGTGATCGAGTTCCTGCTGCGCCACTACGAGCGCACTCGCGAGACCGCGCTGCTCGATGCGGCGACGGTCACCCTGGACCACATGGCCCGCGGCGGGATCTACGACCAGCTCGCGGGTGGTTTCGCCCGGTACACCGTCGACGCCGATTGGTACACACCGCATTTCGAGAAGATGTTGGATGATAATGCGCTGCTGCTCCGGGTCTACGCCCACCACGCTCGGCTCAGTGGGTCCGCGCTGTCCGCGCGCGTGGCCGACGAGACGGCGGAGTTTCTGCTTCGTGAGATGCGTTCGCCCACCGGTGGTTTCATCACGTCGCTGGATGCGGACTCGGCTGGAGTGGAGGGCCTGACGTACCGCTGGCCGATCGACGACCTCGTGTCGGCCCTGCGCACGGCGCTGTCCGACGCGGCCGGCACCGAGACTGGCACTGCGGCCGGCACTGTGACCGACACCAGAGCCGACACCGGAACCGGCCTTGGCACGGCCGTCGCGGCGGCGCTGACGACGTTCGGCGTCGATCCGGCCCGGCCGGACCCCGAGGGCGAGATCCTGCGTCGCCCCACCGATCCCGAGGACCCGATCGGTTTCGAGACAGTGCGCGCCGCGCTCAAGAAGATCCGGGACACCCGCCCGCAACCCGGACGTGACGAGATCGTCGTGTTACGCAGCAACGGGCTCGCGATCGCGGCGCTCGCCGAGGCCGGTGCCGCCCTCGGCCGCATCGACTGGATCGACGCCGCGGACGCCACTGCCGACACGGCGCTGCGGCTGTGCCGCGTGGACGGCGGCTGGCGCCACAGCGCGTTCGAAGGCGCGCCCGGAGCCGGGCAGGCGACGCTAGCCGACCACGCCTGCTTCGCTGCCGGGCTGCTCGCCCTGTACCAGGCGACCGGCGCACCCGAGCGGCTGGCGACTGCGACCGGCATGCTCACCGACATGCTCCGGCTCTTCCGCGAGCCCGACGGCGCATGGTTCGACACGGCCAGCACGCCGGGAGGCTCCGATGGCCCCGCCATCATGCCGCCGCGCGATCCGACGGATGGTGCCGCACCGTCCGGGATCGCTGCCGCCGCGGACGCGCTGCTGACGGCGGCGGCGCTCACCGGGACCGGCGCGTGGTGGGATGCCGCTGAGGAGATCACCGCATCCGTTGCGGGACTGGCGGTTCAGTATCCGCGCTCCGCGGGCTGGCACCTGGCCGTGGCCGAGGCGC
>JAFIHI010000114.1 GCA_017848755.1 Nakamurella sp.
CTTAGCGTCCACGCGGGCGGCCACAGCCTCCGCCGTCCTGCAGCTGGAGGCCCAAGAGTTTGCCGGCGCCACCTTCCGGGGCGCGCGACTGAGCAAGATGGCAGCGCTGCTGACCTCAGCGTCGCCGGACGACTTCCTTGATCAGGCCATGATGCTCGACCAGGTCGCCGCCGACGTGCGGTCGAAGCTGGATGACGCCGCGGCAGCCGAGCAGCGGGCCCGCCGGGCGGCACTGGACGCCTCGAACGCCGTCGCCGGCGCTCGTGACGCAAAGACGGTAGCTGACGCCACGGTCGCGGCCGCCGCCCGCGCCACCGCGCAGGTGCACCAGCGGCAGGCAGCGCTACGTGCAGAGGTCACGAAGTATCGGGACCTGACCGAGCGGCTCACCGAGAAGGAGCGGCAGGAGGCCATGGCCGCTCAACAGCGTGCGTTCGAACGCCAAGCCCAGCAGCGGGCCGCAGCAGCGGCCACGACGATCGAGGCCGAACCCGACGCTGCACCGTCGGCCGCACCTTCCGACCCGACAGCATCCGCGCCGACCCGCGATGCCCAGACACGCGCATCACCCGGTGACCGTGCTCCCGCGGCGAGCGCCGCCGGTCAGGCTGCGGTCCGGGCGGCACTGTCGAAACTCGGGTCACGGTATGTGTGGGGAGCGGCCGGACCGAGCGAGTTCGACTGCTCCGGGCTGACCTCGTGGGCCTGGGCCCAGGCCGGCGTGACGATCCCGCGCACATCGCGGGGGCAGTCCGGATTGACGCCAGTTCCGTTGGATCAACTGCGGCCCGGGGACCTCGTGACGTACTACTCGCCGGTCAGCCATGTCGCCATGTACATCGGAGACGGGAAGGTCGTGCAGGCATCCACCGAAACCAAGCCCGTCTATGTCGGCAGCCTGTACGGCGCCGGCCCGAACCCGACCGGTCATCGCGTGAGCGCCTGACCACGCCGCCCCTCTCCCCCGCCCGCGGCGCCACCTCACCAAGGAGCCACGATCCCGTCGGCTACTATGGCCGATAGTTGATCGACGGGACACTGACGAGGAGGCGTACTTGATGCCGAAGGCTCCGCATCGCGCACGGTGGATCGCCTGGTGCAGTGTGCTGCTGGTGGCGCTCACCTCGTGTTCGGCTGGCCTGGGGGCATCGTCCTCGGTGGTCACCGCGACGGTAACTACCGTGGCCCCACCGCCAGCAACCGGGACCACCGATGCCGCGAGTTCGGCTGCGACCTCGGGCTCGACGACGCCCACGCCCACGCCCGAGCCGACGACCGAACGATTGCTGCACACCGTCTCCTCGCAGCAGTCGACATCCAGCAGCACAAGACCACCCGGGCCGGTCATCACCATGGTGCCGGCCGACAATGCGACCGGGTTCTCACCGATCGAACCTGTGGTGATCCGGGCGACGACCGGGACCCTCGACTCCGTGGTCCTTCTCAATCCGGAAGGCGAGGCGGTCGAGGGGAAGCTCAACGCAACCCGGACCGCTTGGACAACAACCGAGCCGCTGGGCTACAACCGCCGATACGCGGCCACCGCGACCGCAGCGAACGACGCCGGAAAGTCAACACTCAACAGTTCTTTCACCACGCTCAAGCCGAAAACGACCGTCTTTCCGTCGTTCTACCCTCCGCCCTCCACCAAGGTAGTCGGCGTCGGCCAGCCCATGGTGGTGATCTTCGACAAGGCACCCAAGGACCGCGCCGCCGCCGAAAAGACGCTGTCGGTGACGGCCGAGCCCGCAACCCAGGGGGCCTGGTATTGGTGGGACGACCGCACCGTGCACTGGCGGCCGAAGGATTACTGGAAGCCAGGAACGAAGGTCACGGTGACGGCCAAGGTCTACGGCGTCGAGATGGGGCCTGGCATGTACGGCGAGACGGACCGCACGCTGAACGTCACGATCGGGTCCTCGAAGATTGCCGTGATCGACGACAAGACCAAGCAGATGGACGTGTTCATCGACGGCAAGAGGGTCCGGACGGTCCCGGTCAGCTTGGGGATGGACAAGGCGATCACCGTCAAGGGCAAGGAGATCTCGTTCGTCACGCCCAGCGGAACCTATGTCGCCCAGGAGAAGTACAAGGTCAAGCAGATGAGTTCGGCCAGCTACGGCCTGCCGGTGGACTACGACCTTGGCTACGACTCGAAGATCCCGCTGGCCACCCGGCTGTCCTACAGCGGGATCTTCATCCACTCGGCGCCCTGGTCGGTGAAGGACCAGGGGGTCCGCAACGTCTCGCACGGCTGCATCAACATCAATCCGACCGACGGCAAGTGGTTCTACGACACCTTCGGCTACGGCGACATCGTCACCGTCAAGGGCACCAGCGCGAAGCTCGGTTCCCATGACGGGTTCGGCGACTGGAACATTCCCTGGGAGCAGTGGCTTCAGGGGAGCGCCCTGACGTGACCGGCCGCCGGCAGCCCCGCCGGGATCCCCCCGCTCGCGGGCGGCGGCGCTTCGCAGCGGCCCGCTGGATCCCAGTCCTCGCACTGGCCACGGTGTCGCTGCTGGCCGTCGGTGCGTGTTCCTCGACCGGCGGCTCGGCCGGCTCGTTCCAGTTCTCCTCGCCGGGAAACACCGACCAGATCTCCTACCCGCCCGCCGAACGCGGCACGATCACCGATCTGTCCGGGCCGGATCTGATCGGCACGGGGACGATCCGGCTGTCCGATTACACCGACACGGTGGTGGTCCTGAACTTCTGGGGCTCATGGTGCCCCCCGTGCCGCGCCGAAGCACCCGAGCTCAACGCCGCCGCCAGAGCGCTGAAGCCGTCGGGCGTGCAGTTCCTGGGCGTTGACATCAGAGACTCTCAGCAGGCCGGTAGCGACTTTCACCGGTCGATGGACACGCCGTACCCGTCGATCTTCGACCCGACCATGCGAACCCTGCTCTCACTGCGCGGCTTCCCCACCGCGTCCATCCCGTCCACGATCGTGCTGGACCGCCGCCATCGCGTGGCACACATCTGGCTGCGACCGGTGACCAAGACGCAACTGCTGGCCGTCATCACCCCGATCGCGGCCGAACAGGACACCCGATGACCTGGCCGGGAGTCGTTGCCTCCTCCGGCATCACCGACACGGTGCTGTCGGGCCCGTTCGTGTTGGCCGCCGGGCTGGCCGTCGCCGCGGGCGCGGTGTCCTTCGCCTCGCCGTGCGTGATCCCGCTGGTTCCGGGCTACCTGTCCTACATCACGGGACTGGTCGGTGCGGACGGGGCCCACGGAGGTCGGATCGGTACCGCGATCCGCAGCCGCGCCGTGGCCGGCACCTTGCTGTTCGTGGTCGGTTTCACCGCGGTCTTCGTCGCCGAGACCGTGCTGGTGCTCGGTTTGGCCCGCGGCTTGCTGGCCAACCAGGACCTGCTGACCCGGATCGGTGGCGGCGTCACGATCCTGATGGGTCTGGTGATGGCCGGTGCGGTGCCGTTGCTGCGTCGGGAATTTCGATTTCATGTCCGGCCACGCGGCCGGGTGCTGGGCGCACCCCTGTTGGGCGCGGCCTTTGGCACCGGGTGGGTGGTGTGCGTCGGACCTACCCTGGCCGGGGTGATCTCCCTGTCCTACGCCACGGACTGGGGCGCATCGGCTTGGCGCGGCCTGGCGCTCGTGCTGTTCTACTGCGCGGGCCTGGGGATCCCGTTCGTCCTCATCGCGGCCGGTTTCGGCTGGGCCACCTCGGCGCTGGCGTTCCTACGCCGGCACACCAGGGGAATACAGCTGGCCGGCGCGGCCGGCATGATCGCGGTGGGCCTTTTGATGGTGACCGGCATGTGGGGCCAGTTCATCGCGTACCTGCGGGTCACCGCGCCCACCTCAGGGACGGTGCTGTAAATGCCGCCCCGCGACTCGATCACCGCACGCAACGACGAGGACCTGCTACAAAACCACCCTTCGCCCGGCAAATCTCGCGGGCCGCTGGCCGTCGGCGTTGCGATGCTGCGCAACCTGTGGCGGCGCCTGACCAGCATGCGCACCGCGCTGGTGCTGCTGTTCCTGCTTGCCCTGGCGTCGCTGCCCGGGGCGCTGCTGCCGCAATGGTCGACGGGCAGGGCCAAGACCGCGCAGTACATCCTGGACCATCCCACGATCGGGCCCTGGCTGAACCGTCTCGGCCTTTTCAACGTGTTTTCAGCACCCTGGTTCGCAGCCGTCTACCTGCTGCTATTCATCTCGCTGATCGGATGCCTGACGCCGCGCAGTTGGGAGCTGCTGCGGCAGATCCGCACCGGCCCTCCGGCCACAGCACCGCGCAACCTGTCTCGACTGCCCCACCACGCTACCGTCACAATCACGGGCGACGCCGCCGAAACAGCACGGCATGTCCGGGATCGGCTGCGGCAATCCGGCGTCGGCGGCTGGCGCACCGCCACCCGCACCGAACCCGACGGAGCGGTCGTCGTGGCCGCAGAGAAGGGCTACCTGCGCGACGTTGGAAACCTGGTCTTTCACTTCTCGCTGGTCGGCCTGCTCCTGTCAGTCGCCGTCGGTGGGATGTTCGGCTACGAGGGCACCGTGCTGGTCACCGAGGGGGACGGGTTCTGCGCGTCCTCACCGATCGCATACGACGATTTCCGGCCGGGTCCGCTGGTGAACGCCACCACGATGACGCCGTTCTGCGTGGACGTGGACGCCTTCC
Organism: Nakamurella sp.; assembly: GCA_017848755.1. GTDB lineage: Bacteria > Actinomycetota > Actinomycetes > Mycobacteriales > Nakamurellaceae > Nakamurella. The sequence continues at coordinate 4,655 of JAFIHI010000114.1, forward strand.
ACGCCGCCTACACCCCGCAGGGACAAGCCACGACTTTCCGTGCCGACATCCGCTTCCAGGACGGCGCGGATCTCGGCACGGACACCTGGCAGCGCCGGGCCCTTCAGGTCAACGACCCGCTGCGGTTTTCCGGCGACCGGCTCTACCTGCTCGGACACGGCTACACGCCGACATTCCGCATCACCTACCCCGACGGGCAGGTCCGCACCTATGCGCAGCCGTTCGCCCCCGAGGACTCGATGTTCACCTCCCAGGGCGCCATCAAGGTCACCGACCCACCCGGCTACTCCGGGGACGACCTGCGACAGAATCAGCTGGCCATAGTAGGGATCTTCGCACCCACCGCGGTCGTGACCGGCGGCATCATGTCCTCCGGTTTCCCCTCGCCCCTGGACCCCGGGGTCGCCGTCGACGTCTATCGGGGCGACCTGGGCATGGGAAGCGGGATACCGCAGTCGGTGTTCGCGATCGACACGGCGCAGGTGGCCAACGGATCGCTGGTCAAGAAGGCCCACGCGAACCTGTCGCCGGGCCAATCGATCACCCTCGGCGACGGCACCAAGATCACGTTCACCGGCGTCAAGCAGTTCGTGTCGCTGCAGACCTCCTACGACCCCGCGCAGGACTGGGCATTGATATCGGTGATCTTGCTCATCGCCGGACTGATGGGATCGCTGCTGATCAAGCGGCGGCGAGTCTGGTACCGGATCCGCTCGGACTCGACAGCGGCGGGGCGGGCCGGAGCTCTGGCTGTCGAGGTGGGCGGGCTCGCCCGAACCGACCAGGCGGGATACGGCCGGGAGTTCGCCTCCCTGGTTGGCCTGGCCTGCAGCCACAAAACCTACGCGGCCGGTGACTCGCCGGCCAGAGCTGGGAAAGGTGCATGACAATGGCCGACGTCGAATCTGTCGCCGTGGTGTGGCAACTGGCATCTCGGGTTTCGGACCTGACCTTCGAGGGCGCGCTCGCGGGCTATGTGACGGCGCTCGCGTGCCACGCCGTCGAGTTCGCATCGCGGCGCGCCGTCCCCTCCGCCGAGGTGAGCGCCGCCGTGCCCGCAAATGCAGCCGCCGGTGCGGTCGCGCTGCTCACCCGGCAAGGCGAGGATCCGGCCGACGCGGGCCAGGACGAGGCGCCCGGGTCGGCGGCGCGCCCGGGCTGGGGCGAACGATTCGGCAAGGCAGCCGTCCTGGTCGCCGGGATCGGGTTCACGATGAACGTTCTGTCGCTGATCACCCGGGGCATGGCCGCGCATCGGGCGCCCTGGGGAAACATGTACGAGATCGTCTCGCTCATGTGCGCCGTCGCTGCCGGCGCGTGGCTCGTGGCGGTGAACCGAGCGAAGGTGCGGCGCATCGGGCTGTTCGTGATGTTCCCCATTGCCGTGTTGAGCTTCGTCGCGGGCACCGTCCTGTACACCCCGGCGGGAAGTCTGGTTCCCGCGCTGCAGTCCTATTGGTTGGTCGTTCACGTGCTGGCGGTGGCGATCTCCTCGGGAATGCTGATGCTCTGCGGCGTAGCCTCGGCGATGTACATCGTCCGCACACGATACGACCTGCGCCGCGGCCGCGGCGCAGGCGCTCGGTCGCTGCTGGCCAGGCTCCCATCGCCGGACGTCCTGGATCGCATCGCCTACCGCACGGCGATCGTCGCGTTTCCGCTGTTCACGTTCGCGGTGGTGGCCGGTGCGCTGTGGGCCGAGGCCGCCTGGGGCCGCTACTGGGGCTGGGACCCCAAGGAGACGACCGCCCTGATCACCTGGATCCTCTACGCCGGATACCTGCATGCCCGCGCGACCAGCGGCTGGCGCGGCAGCCGGGCGGCGTGGATCTCCATCCTGGGATTCGCGTCGATCATGTTCAACCTGTTCGTCGTCAACATGGTGGTGTCGGGCCTGCACTCCTATGCGGGCCTGAACTGACGGCCACGCCGACCGGCATAACGACGCGGCGAACACCCGAGCCCACGGGCCCGTCCGCGAGGAGGTGACACGTGTGCGATCGGGCCATGTGATCGGGGAGGGCCTGCGTGGGTTGCGACGCAACATCACCATGACCTTGGCGATGATCCTGACCACCGCGATATCGCTGTCCCTGCTGGGTGCCGGGCTGATCGTGGCCAGGATGACGGATCAGATGCGCCAGATCTACGGCGACAAGGTGGAAGTGACTGTCTTCCTCACGCAGGACCAGTCCAAGCTGGACCCGGACTGCCACGATGCCACCTGCCAGGACCTCGGCAACAAGTTGCGCACCGACCAAGACATCGATTCGGTGCAGTATCAGAGCCAGGCGGCTGCCTGGCAGCAGTACCAGAAGATGTTCGCCAATCAGCCGGAGATGCTCGCCGTCGGCAGCCAATCCGCCCTCAACGCCTCCTTCAAGGTCAAGCTCAAGGACCCCCAGCGGTACAAGGTCATCCAGGCCCGCTACGCCCACGCGCCGGGGGTGGACTCGGTCACCGATCAGAGCCAGGTGCTGGACCGGCTGTTCACCGTGCTCAACGGCATCCGAAACGCCACCATCATCGTGGCCCTGATCCAGGCCCTGGCATCGCTGTTGCTGATATCCAACATGGTGCAGATTGCCGCGTTCACCCGGCGCACCGAGACCTCGATCATGCGCCTGGTCGGCGCGTCTCGATGGCGCACCCAGATGCCGTTCATCATCGAGGCGGTGGTCGCCGCGGTGGTCGGCGCGGCCGTCGCCATCGGCGGGCTGGTGGCCATGAAGTACCTGTTCGTGGACAAGGCGCTCGGGTCGGTGATGCGGGCCGGGATCCTGCCGCCGATCGACGCATCCGCGCTGATCTGGGTCGCGCCCCTGCTGGGCGGGGCCGCCGTCGGGCTCGCGGCGCTGAGTTCCTATGTCACCCTGCGGCTGTACGTACGGCTCTAGCGACCCGCCCAGTCACTACTAATACACATAGTATTTGCCTGTACTATGTTCAATAGTAGTTGCATCAATGGCTGGAAGCGGGGACTTCACCATGCCCAAGAGCCGAGGACGCGCGAACGCCAAGCGGCGCGCGAAGCAGTCATCGACGCCGCGGAGGGCGGTTTCCACCCCACCGGCGACGCAAGACGCGACCTTACTGCTCGCCGCGCTGAAGGCTCCCATCGGCGTCGAGCGGAGCCGGCCGCCCCTGTACAACGCTCAGCAGCGCACCGTCACTCCAGGTCTCGGGCAGCCCACCACCGCATCCACGCAGACGCGCCCCGCGGTGACCGAGCGCCCGCAATCGGATAACCAGACCGTCCCTGCAGGCTCCTCACTGCAGGTCGCCTCGTTTGCGTGTGAACCGCTCAAGGACGCCACGCCGCAGAGCCTGGGCGTGACGTACTGGTTCGACACCGCCCCCACCGGCGAGCCCTACCCGGTGAGCGTCCGCCTGGTAGGTAGGTGGCTCGGTCGTCCAGAACCTCCCGTCGACGGATCCGCAGCGGATCTGGTCGGCACCACCAGTTTCGATGTCGTGCGCACCGTGGAAGGCATCGTGCCGGGATCAGGGCGCACCTGCATCACCGTCCGGATACCGGCGCTGGCACCTGGCGAGTGGGAGGTCAGCGCATCGGCTCCCGGCAACCTGCCGCCGAAGGCTTCCGTGGGGTCGGCCCCGCCGCATCAAGCGGTGACGGCACGGGCGCCGAGCGCCTATGGGCCCGTCGTCAATGTGATGGCACCCGGTGCCCGGCTGGGTGCCTGGCCCGCCCTCGTCACATCGGGGGCCGCCATCGCGCTCCTCACGCAATGGTTCCTGACCACCAAGTCCGGACTGTCGCCGCTGCCGGTCCTGATCATCTCGCTCATCGCCTGCTTGGTGGGATTGGTCGGCGCCAAGGCCTACTACCTGATCAGCCACCGGTCCGAGAAGCCTCCTCTGCTGACCGCGGGCATGTGCATCCAGGGCTTCGTGATCGCGGCGATCGGCGTCATTGCCCTCGGAACCGTCATCGTGGGCATACCGCTCGGCGCCGTGCTGGATGCGAGCGTGCCGGGCTTGCTGTTCGGGATGGCCATCGGCCGGCTGGGATGCTTCTTCGGCGGGTGCTGCGCCGGTCGGCCGTCGGCCGCCCGCTGGGCGATATGGTCATCGGACCGGACGATGGGAACCCGCCGCATACCGGTACAGCTCATCGAATCGTCCATGTCCGGTCTCATCGGCATCGCCGCGCTCATCGCCGTCATCGGGCACCAGACCCATTGGGGCGGCGCCGTATTCCTCGCCGCCGTCGCAGCCAACACACTGGGCAGACAGATCCTGTTCCCGATGCGCTCCACACCCCGTGCGACGACCCACGGCAGAACGGCGACACTGGTCGTGTCTGTGCTGGCGCTCGTCTCCGCGATCACATTGGCAACGGTGTGAATTTGCCAGCGGCCTTGCGCGGCGCGCGCTATCGCAGACGCAGTGAAACATTTGGTGCCTGACGGTAGGTCGCCACCGTACGCCCCCGGTCAGCGTCCAGTGGCGGCCGATACTTGTTGGGCAGCACCGAGTTGAGCGGAGATTCCGACAGGGCAACTGCGGCCGCTAGCTTTTGCACAAATACAGCCTGAAACTGCGGCCTGGCATCCTGATTGTGACGGCCAAAACGCCCGGTGAAGACTGCACCGCACCGCAATTCCCGCCGTAGCAGTCGGTCGACCTTCTCACACTCATGCGCCGCCGTGTAGCACGAACCCGGTACCGGCCATCACGAGGGCACTCGGTCACGTCGTCGCGGTTCGCGGCGGCGATTCCATCTGCCTGGGGGCGCGGCCTCAGTAGTCGGCGCTGGTTGTCGAGTTCTCGGTCTGGTCAGAGTTTCTCGTGCGGGATTATCGGCGTAACTCCATAGTGTCGTCAGCGATTGCTGTTCTGGTCAGGCGGCTTTCGGGCGTCCGGGGATGGCGACGACGGCGACGACGGTGGAGACGAACGCCGCGATCGCGGCGACGAGGAATGCCCGCTTGAACCCGGCGTCCCCACCCACGGTGAGGCTGATGCCGACGATGCTTGAGACGGTCGCGACACCGATTGACGCGCCGAACTCGTGGAAGGTACTGAGCAGGCCCGAGGCGATGCCGGCCTCCTCGGGGGCGACCTGCCCGAGTGCCGTCACCGAGGCGACAACGAACAGCATGCCGATCCCGAGCGCACCGAAGCTGATGCCGATCGTCGTGGTCAGCGTCGTCGGTGCCACGGCGGGAACGAGGAGTCCGACCCCGCCGATGATCATGCCGAGGGCTCCAAGGGCCCGTGCACCGAGCGCGCCGACGAGCCGACCGGCGAGCTGCGCGCCCGCCATTGTCGCGACCGCGATCGGCAGAAACAGCAGGCCGGTCGCCAGCGGACCGTGTCCGGCGAACTGCTGGTAGTAGAACGTGCCGAGGAAGAACACCGCGACCATGAGCGCGGTCGCGATCCCGAGCACGAACACGCCCGCCCACACCGGACGCCGTCCGAGCAGACCGAGGTTCATCAGCGGTGACGTGGCGGTGCGCTGCCTCCATGCGAACAAGATGTAAAGCACCACCGCGACACCGGCTGCCAGGAGCGTCGCGGGGGCGGTCCAGCCTGCATCGCCGGCCGCAGTCAGCGCGTAGATCCCCGCGCCGGTCGCGGCGGTTACCGCGATCGCGCCGATGAAGTCCAGTCTCGGCCGGGTCCCGGTCTGGGGTGACAGCGGCGGTAGGACACGGATCAAGCCGACCAGGACGATGAGGCCCACGAGCACGTTGATGAAGAACACCCATGGCCAGCCGGGACCGGCGGAGATGAGCCCGCCGAGCAGCACACCGACGGCCGCTCCGCCGCCGCCCAGCGCCGACCAGATGCCCAGTGCACGGTTGCGTTCGTCGCCGTCGAAGAGCCTCACCACGATTGAAAGCGCGGCGGGCGAGAGCATCGCTGCTCCGATACCCTGCGCAATCCTGCCACCCAGCAGAACCGTCGCACCGTCGGCAAACCCGGCCGCGAGCGAGCCCAGCACGAACACAGACAGTCCGGTGTAGACGATCGGCTTGGATCCGAAGAGATCAGCGCTGCGCCCACCGAGCAGCATGAGTCCGCCGAACACCACGGTGTAGGCCGCCATCACCCAGGTCAGCGCCTCCCGCGACAGCGACAGATCAGCCTCCATTTGCGGCAACGCGATCGCGACGACGGTCACGTCGAGGATCAGCATGAACTGGGCGGTGCCCAGAAGTGCGAGGGCCCGCCACCGTCCGGGGTATGCCCCTGTGACGGTGGCCGACAGTGTTCGGGCGGTCATGGTTCCTCCTAAGTCGAGCATGCCTATACGAGTTCGTAACGACTAGACTATCTCGTGCATTCCCGTACGAGTTTCGAGGTGGACATGACATCCAGCAGGGCCGACACCAGTAGGCGGGCTGCCCAGGGCCACGGGAAGCCGCAGCATCAGCGAGCCGACGCCCAGCGCAACCGGGCGAAGATCCTCGCTGCGACCCCCGTCGCGCTGCACCGCAACCCGGATGCCTCGGTAGCCGAGATCGCCGCCGAGGCCGGGATCGGACGGATGACGCTCTACGGGCACTTCAAGACCCGCAAGGAACTCGTCGAAGCGGCCCTTGTCGACAGCCTCGAACGCGGCGAGGAAGTGCTCCGCGAGGTGCCGCTCGACGGCGACCTCTCAGAAGCGTTCAGCAGGCTGGTGGCGTCGAGCTGGGCCCTGCTGAGCCAGGCGCGGGCACTGCTGCTCGCTGCTCAGAAGGAGCTGCCGGTCGCTCGCATTCGCGAGCTGCACAAGGCGTCCGAAGCAAGGATGCGCAGCCTGATCGAACAAGGCCGGAGCGAACACGTGTTCCGTACGGACCTGCCCGTGAGTTGGCTCCTGACTGTCACTCACGCGACGATGAACGCCGCGGCCGAGGAGATCACCGCCGGCCGCCTCGCCACCGAGGACGCCGCGTCCTACATCGACGCCATCCTGCGACCAGCCCTCGCGAGAGCAGCACAGTCATGAGAGCTGCGCGCAACTCGTGGGAGTTCTCGTACCGTCGCGTTCAGATCCGATAGTCCAGTCGGGTCATCATGCCGGCGTCCATGTGATAGCCGTTGTGGCAGTGCAGCATCCAGTCGCCGGGGTTGTCGGCCTGCACATCGACGGCGAGAGACTTCATGGGCAGGACGATGACGGTGTCTTTGCGGGGCCCGGGCCGCCTGTCGTTGCGGATGATTTGGAAGGTGTGGCCGTGCAGGTGCATGGGGTGCCACATCATGGTGTTGTTGGTGAACGTCAGGCGGGCGCGTTGTCCCTGGGTGACGGATAGCGGTTCGAGTTGGTCGAAGGTGCGCCCGTTGATGGTCCACCGGTAGGTTTTCATGTCCCCGCCGAGCACCGCCGCCAACTGCAGGTCCGGTCTGCGGAAGGCCAGGGCCGCCTGGTCGGTGGCGGTGAACGCTTCGACGGTGCCGACCCGGCCGTTGAGCTCGCCGGGGCGCGCCGACGGGTCGGGGGCGCTGCCGGGCGCGGTGCGCAGCAAAGCACGGGCGGCGCCGTTCTTGCCTTCGGCGAGAGCAACGAGCGGGAACACCCCGGACTCCGCGGTGACGATGACGTCGTAGCGCTCCCCCATGCCCAGCAGAAGTGCGTCTACTTGCCGTGGCTGCACCGGGTAGCCGTCGGTGTGGGTGACGGTCAACCGGTGACCGGCAAGGGCGACACGGAAGGCGGTGTCGGCGCCGGCGTTGATGATCCGGATACGGATCCGCTGACCGGGTTTGGCCGCGAACGTAGTAGGCGCGGCAGGGATTCGGCCGTTAATTAAGTAGTAGGGGTAGCTCACGTCACCGGCGTCGCCGCCGAGCAGTTCGCTGCTACCCGCCCCGTCCATGCCCGACATGCCGTCCATCCCGGTCGCGCCGGCCGTGCCGCTCACGCCGGCGGAACTGGAAGTCGGAACACTCGATCCCATGGAATCCATGCCTGACATGCCGCCGTGGTCCATGCCGCCCATCGCCGACATGCCAGGCATGCTCGACATCCCTGACATGCCAGGCATGCCGCCGGCTTCGAGCTTGTCGAGGATCTGTTGGGGGCTGGGACCGACGCCGTCGGTCCAGTCGTCGAGCACCACGATCCACTCGGTGTCGTAACCGGCGGGCTCTTTCGGGTCGTCGATGATGATCGGCAGGTACAGGCCGTAGTCGGTGATCGCGATGCCGGTGTGCGGGTGGGCCCAGTAGGTGCCCGGGTCGGGCACGGAGAACCGGTAGGTGAAGGCGTCGCCTGAGGCGATGTCGGAGGTGGCGGGTGCGGCGCCGTCCATGTCGTTGCGCAGGGCGATGCCGTGCCAGTGCACCGAGGTGGCCTGCTCGAGCGCGTTGTGCACTGTGACGGCCAGCTCGTCGCCGACATCAGCGCGGATGAGTTGCCCGGGGATGGTGTCGCCGTAGGCGAGGGTTCGGACTGTCGGACCGCCTAGGTCCACCTCGGTGGTTTGGGGTCGCAGGGTGTAGGAGCGGGTGCGCCCGGTGTGCGGCCGTTGCGCTTCGCGCTGGCGGATGGCCGCGGCCAGATCCTGTCCGGCGGGTGCGGTCCGGGCTGATCCGCTCGGGCTGGGGCCGTTCGGTGTGGGCCCGCTGGGTGTGGTGCGGGTGTTGGGGCCGCTGCAGGCGGCCAGGGTCAGGCCGGCCAGGCCCGCGCCGGCGCCCGTCAGCAGGGTGCGGCGGGTGAAGGTCCGGGGTGGCGCGGTGATGTTCGGACCGGTCGATTCAGTTGTCGCGGTGGTGCGCGGGTCGGAATTGTGATCGGTCATGGCAGGAGTCCTTGAGGGGAGGTAGGCGGCTGGCACGCGCACGTGGGCACGGTGCCGTGACGTGGGCGTGTAAGGGGACGAGGGGTTCTGGAGGCGTGCGGCGGGTTAGGTGCGCAGCACGCACAAGCGCAGCTGCAGCGGTACCGCCGCTGCAGGCCAGGGCACATCCGCCGGTGCTGGTGCACCGATGCGGCGGCGACGCAGCGGTAGCCCGGCCGCTTGTGGGCGGCGCAGCACGACGAGGGCGATCAGCGCGAGGCCGGGCAGCATGGCAAGGCACAGCAGGGTCATGGTCCCGCCGGATCCATCGGGGCAGTCGGCCATGCCACACGACATACCACCCAGTGGCGTGTTGGAAATGCCCGCGGCGAGCACCGCCGTGTCGCCGACCATCGGCCCGTTATCGACCGTTGTGTCGGTGACGGTGGGATGCATGGCGGTCACATGGCCGGGAGCTGACTGCATGGTGGTGCCGGATTCGGCGGTGTGTGCGGCGTGCATGGCCAGCATGATCAGGGCGAGGGTGATCAGCAGCAGCGGCGCGACGATGCGCCGCCACGGCCACTGCGCGTGGGGGTTGCCGACGGGTGCATCAGCGGGTGTGTTCACGGCTGTGCCCCCGGTGCCATGGTCATCACGATATCTGCTGCCGGGCCGAGCAGGAGCGCCGCGAGCCCGGCGATCACGGCGCTTGCGGTGACCCAGTGGGCCGGGTGCGTCAAGGCGCGCAGTGGAGCCCGTCGTGTGCTGCCCTTGCGAACGGGCTGTCCGGCGGCGGGTTCGGCCGCACCGGCTCGGCCATCTTCGGCCGTCGGGGTGGGAGTGGCCGGTGTGAAGGCGGGGGCGATCCAGCGCAGGTAGTAGTACAGGCTGGCGACGGTGTTGATGGCGGCGATGACGACGAGCCAGGCGAAGCCGCCGTCCCAGGCGGTACTGAAGACGGTGAGCTTGCCGGTGAACACACCGGTGGGTGGTGTGCCGACCAGGGCGAGCAGGCACACCACCAGCACGGCGACGAGCGCGGGGTGGGCGCGGGCCAGGCCGCGGTAGTCGGCCAGTGTGGCGCGGTGGGGTTGGGCGGCGACGACGGCGAAGGCGCCGAGGTTGGCGGCGGCGTAGGCGGCCAGGTACAGCACCAGCGCGGCTAGCGGCGCGGGCCGGGCGGCGGTGCCGGCGACGACGATGGCCATGAGCAGGTATCCGACCTGGCTGATGGTGGAGTAGGCCAGCAGCCGGGTGGGGCTGTTCTGGCGGAACGCGGCGAGGTTGCCCAGGGTCATGCTGGCGGCAGCGATGATGGCCAGCAGCAGCCGCCAGTTCACGCCGTCGCCGGGCATGGTCAGGACGAGCCGGTACAGGGCGAGCAGGGCCCCGATCTTGGGGATGGTGGTCAGGAACGCGCCGGCGCCGACGGTGGCCCCTTGCACGGCGTCGGGGACCCAGAAGTGCACGGGGACGGCGCCGGCCTTGAACAGCAGCCCGGCCAGCACGGCGACCAGCCCGGCCCCGAGGGCGGCGGGCGGGGCGTGCGGCAGCTGGGCGGCCAGCTCGGTGTAGTTGGTGGATCCGGCCAGCCCGTACAGGATGGCCACTCCCAGCAGCAGCAGGATGCCGGCCAGCACGCCGAGCAGGTAGATCTTCAGGGCGCCTTCGGCGCCGCGGCGGTCGCGTCCCCAGCCGGCCAGCGCGTACAGCGGGATGGAGGCGAGCAGGTACGCCACGGCCAGCAGCAGCAGGTCGCTGCTGCCGGCCAACAAGATCGTGCCGGCGCTGGCCAGCAGCACGAGCACGGCGAACTCGGCCTCCCGGGCGTCGCCGCGGGTACGGCGGGCGGCCAGGGCCAGGGTGAGCAGGGCGGCGGCGGGGACGATGAGCCGGGCCGCCAGGGTCGCGCCGTCCAGGGTGTAGGAGCCGGCGTAGACGGTGTCGCCCGGGGCGCCGATCGTTCCGGTGGCGGCCAGGGATCCGGCGAGTGCGGCGGCGGCGATCAGTTGCGCGGTCCACTGCCGCCGGCGGGGCACGAACGCCCCGGTCAGCAACGCGGCGACGGCGCCGGCCAGCAGGATCAGTTCGGGGGTGAACGCGGCCGGGTCGGCGTGCATGTTCACCGGCCCACCATGGTGATCAGGGTGTGTGCGGCGGGGGTGATCACGTCCAGCAGCGATTGCGGGTACAGGCCGATCAGCACCGAGCCGGCCAGCAGCGGCACGATGGCCCACAGCTCCCGGGGGCGTAGATCGGTGACGGTGGTGGCGAGCTGGCTGCGGGGGGCGCCGAGGAACAGCCGGTGCAGCGCCCACAGCATGAGGGCTGCGGTCAGCACGATCCCGAGGGCGGCGACCGCGGCGGCGGGGGTGGCGGGGCCGAGGCTGCCGGCCAGGATCTGGAATTCGGCGATGAACCCGGAGAAGCCGGGCAGGCCAAGGCTGGCGAAGGCGGCCACGGCGGTGACGGCGGCGAACCGTGGGGCTACGGCGGCCAGGCCGCCGTAGCGGTTCATGTCGTAGCTGCCGCCGCGGTCCAGGAGCACCCCGGCCAGCAGGAACAGCGCCGCGGTGATCAACCCGTGGCTGACCATCTGCACCATCGCGCCGCTGACGGCGACCTCCCTGGCCTTGTCGTCGCCGAGCAGGCCGGCGGCGCCGAGGGCGAGCAGGATGTAGCCCATGTGGTTGACGCTGGTGAAGGCCACCAGGCGTTTGAAGTTGTGCTGCGCGAGGGCGACCAGCGCCCCGTAGAGCACCGAGGCCACCCCGACGCCGATGAACACCCAGGCGTAGGCGCGCCACTGCTCGGGCAACAGCGGCATGGCGATGCGCACGAACCCGAAGGTGCCCATCTTCAACAAGATCCCGGCCAGCACCGCCGATCCGGCGGCGGGGGCGTCCGTGTGCGCCGGCGGCAGCCAGGTGTGAAACGGCACCGTGGGGGTCTTGATCGCCAGGCCGAGAGCGATCGCGGCGAGGACCAGCGGCCCGGCCGGCCCCGGCCCGGTCAGCGGCGGATGCGCGGCCAGGGCGACGATGTCGAAGGTGTGCGGGTCGGATGCGACGTACAGGCCGATGAACCCGAGCAGCAGCGCCAACGAGCCGACGAAGGTGTACAGGAAAAACAGCAGCGCGGAGCGGCGGCGCCCCGGCCCGTGGCCCCAGCCGGCGATGATGAAGTACATGCCCACGATGGACAGGTCGAAGAACACGAAGAACACGATCAGATCCAGCGCCGCGAACAGTCCCAGGCTGGTGGTCTGCAACGCCAGGAACAGCGCCGCATACGAGCGCGGCCGCTGGCCTTGGCGCAGCGAGTACACCGCGCACGCGGTGAACACCACCGCCGTCAGTGCCAGCAGCGGCAAACTCAGCCCGTCCACCCCGACGTGAAAGCTGGATCCCACACCCGGGATCCACGGCACCTTCACCTCGAAGGCAAACCCATCCGCGCCCTTTCGGGCGCCGGCAAGGTAGGCGGCCCACAGCCCAACCGAGATCCCCACGGTGGCAAGCGATGTACCCAGCCACGCCAACAGGGCGGCCCGGTCGGGCACCCGCGCCAGAAGCAGTACCGCCGCCACCGCGGCCGGCAGGAAGATCAACACGGGCATCATCGGAGTCAAACCGCCAACCAGACGATCAGCACCGCCACCGCCAGGCCGACCACGGCCTGGGCGTAGTAGTGGTGCAGCTGCCCGGTCTGCGAGAGCCGGGCGGCATCGCCGGCCCGTCGCACCCCGGCGGCCACGGCTCGGACGGCGCCGGTCACGCCCACCCGGTCCACGGCGGCGGCCGCGGCGGCGGCCCGCCGCGCGGCCCGGCCCATGCCGAACACCCCGACCTCCAGGGCGTCATCGGCGCGGGCCAGCACCCGAGCCAGACACAACGTGGGGCGGACGATCCCGGCGTCCGCGGCGCGCTCCAGGTGCAGCCACGACGCCGCGCAACCCGGGGCCGGCAACCGGCTGGGCCAGCACAGCGCCGCCGCGGTCACCGCCAGAGCCAGCACAGCCGATACTGCCAACTCCCCCACATCCGGCACCGCCGGGGGATCCAGCCCGAGCGCGCGAGACGCGGCCGGAAGTACCAGCACCCCCAGCACGCCTGCGCCGATGGCGAGCGGGATCAGCGGGATCCGCGACAGCCATGGCACCACCCTGGTGCCTTGCTCCTCGGTGTCATAGCCGGTGACAGCACCGGTGTCTGCGCCAGCCGGGTGGGCAGGTCGGCGGCGCCAAATCAGGGCCAGGGCCTTGCCGGAGTATCCGGCGGCCAGCACCGCGGCGGCCGACCCGACCACATACAGGCCAAGAGACTGCTCCCTGGCGGCGGCCAGCACCGAGTCCTTGGTGGCCCACAGCGCCAGCGGCGGGATCCCGGCCAACGCGAGAGCGCCGACGGTGAACGGGACACCCACCCACGGGTAGGTCCGGCCGGCGCCGCGCAGGGCCGGGATCGCCTTGGTGCCCAAAGCGGTCAGCCACGCCCCGGCCGCCAGGAACAGCAGCGCCTTGGTGGCCGCGTGCCCGACCAGCTGGGCCAGCCCGGCCCCCACCGCGCCGGGGCCGGCGATGCCGGCGGCGAGGACCACGAAGCCGAGTTGGGCGCTGGTGGACGCGGCCAGCAGCTGCTTGAGGTCCGTTTGGGCCAGCGCGACCGCGCCCAGGACCAGCGCGGTCACAGCGCCGCCCCACGCCGCGGCGGGCGCGGCCCATCCGGCAGCGACCAACAGCGGGTGGGCCCGCAGCAACAGGTAACCGCCCATGGCGACCATCGCCGCCGAGTGCAGCAACGCCGAGACCGGGCTGGGACCGTCCATGGCCCGGGACAGCCAGAACGAGAACGGCAACTGGGCGGCCTTGCCGAACGCCGCGGCCAGGATCCCGGCGGCGGCGATGTGCAGCCACGGCGCCGGCAGCGCCGCCAGGCCGGCCAACGACAGGCCCGGCGCCGCGGCGCCGGCGACGGCCAGCGCGGCACCCGCGGCCAGGTACAGACCCACGTCGCCGGCGCGGGTGACCACGAACGCCGTCGTTCCCGAGGCGACGGCCCGGGCCTCGCGCCAGCCGAATGCGATCAGGGCGTAGCTGGTGGCGCCCATCGCCTCCCAGGCCATCAGCAGCCCGAGCAGCGTGGTGGCCGTCGCGGTGACCAGCACCGCCGCGACGAACACCAGCATCAGCCCGGTGAACCTCGCCCGGCCGCTGCGGACCGACGAGGCGGAAAAGGTCAGCACCAACAGGGCGACCGCGGCGACGGTGACGACCACCACCGCGGACAGCCCATCCACGGCCAGCGCCAGCGGCTCGCCGGCCAGAAACGGCACTGCCACGCGAGGGCCGTTGACAGCGGCTGCCACGGCCAGCGCCAGCACCCCGGCGGCCACCGCGACGCCGGATGTGGCCGCGGCTCGCTCCACTCGCGCGGCAAACCGGGCGGGGCCGAAGGCAGCGGCCAGCAGCGCCCCGCCCGCGGCGGCCGGGACCAGCACAAGTGCCCACAACACGCCGGTCATCCCTTCAGCTCCGCGGCCATGTCGGTCATGTCCGCATCGCTGGTGCGAAACAGCAGGATCACGACGGCGAAGCCGGCCGCCATCTCCACCGTCATCGCCGACAGGACCACCAGCAGCAGCACCTGCCCGTCCGGCGCCGACGGGGCCAGGAAGTACCAGAATGCGGCGGCGGCGACGATCACGCCGGCCACCATCAACTCCAGGCCCATCATCACCATGACGATCGACTGCTGGCTCAACGCACCGAACAGGCCTACCGCCAGCAGCGCGGCGGCCAGCAGCAGGAACAGCTGCAACATCATCGCCAGTCCCCCCCGTCGTGCAGGGTGCCGTCGTGGTGGGTGCCGTCGTGGTGGGTGCCGTCGTGGCCGGCGTTGTCGTGCAGGCCGCGGTCGTGGGGGCTGCGAGCATCGCGGGGGGCGTGGTCGTAGCGGCCGTGCGGGACGGCCAGCATGAGTGCGGACACGATGGTGGCGAACAGCACCGCCGAGATGCCCACCATCACCGGCATCTGCCCGCCCATGATCGCCTCCCCGGCCGCCCGGGTGGTCTGCGCGGGGGCGGGGACGACGCCGCGGCGGGCCGGCCACGGCACCGCCAGCGCGCCGGCCGCGAGCAGCGCGAACGTGCCCACGGAGATGGCCAGCGCGCCGCGCTTGTTGTGCAGCATCGACATCGGCATCAGGCCGGCCGGATTCATCATGAACATCACCATGAAGATGACCATGATGGCCATCTCCATCACCATCATCAAGATGGTGACAACACCCAGGTAGGCCAAAGTGAGCAGCACCAATTCCCCGCCCACCGCCACGAACGACATGGCCAGCGCGAAGGTCGCCCGGGCCATCGAATCAACCACGAAGACCGCGATGCCGGCCGCGACGGCGATCACGGCCAGCGCGGCGAACACCGCGATCCCGGCCGCGCTCACGCCGCCGCCCCGGCCACCGTGAGGATCGACACGGCCAGCAGCTGCAGCAATGTCACCGGTAGCACAACCAGCCATGCGGTTCGCATCAATTTCTCCGGCCGCCACACCGGAATTCGGTGGCGCAGCCATACCAGCGCCGCCAGGATCACCGCTGTCTTGATCACTGTCCATGCCCACGGCGCCAGCACCGGGCCGGCGCCGCCGCCGAAGAACAGGGCGACCGCCATCGCCGAGCCGACCACCAGCAGGGCGTATTGACCAAGGCGCACCAGCAGCCGTGCCGGCCCCGGCTGCTCGGCCAGCACACCGCCGGCGATGTCCGTCCCGGCCGGGTGGGCGAACGGCCCCCACAGGCTGAACGCGGCCACTGCGCCGATGAACACCGCCGCCGCGATCGGCATCTGCGCCACGAACCACACCTGCTGCTGGGCGGTGACGATGTCGGGCACCGACAGGCTCCCGGCCGCGACCGCCGGGGCGGTCAGCGCGAACATCAACGGCAGCTCATACGCCAACGCCTGCGCGAGGAACCGATACCCGCCCACCAGCGGGTGCACGCTGTTAGGGCCCCACCCGGCCAGCCACCACGCGATCCACAGCACCACGTCCATCGCGTTGAACCACACCAGACCCACGGTCGGTGCGGCCACCACACGATCGCCCAGCGGGACGACGGCGACCATCGCGAGTGCGATCAGCAGCGGCAGCACCGACCCTGCCGACGCGAGCAGCCCATCCGCGGCGGTCGTGGCCCGGCGCTGGGCCAGCAGCAGCCGCGAGGTCTCCCACACGGGGCGCAGCAAGCGGGCCGACAGCGACACCGTGCGGCTGCGCGGATCGACCGCGGCATCAAGGGCCCCGGCCGCCACAGCGGCGCCGATGACGATCAGCGCCGCCGCGACGACCGACCATCCCGCCGCTACCTGCACGGCGGTCATGTCGGCCCCAGTTCGTCAGTATCGGGGTCGAGGCTGGCCATCGCCAGGCGGGCGTCGGCCACGTCCAGGCCCGGCATCAGCCGGGTCGCGGCCCGCAGCAACGCGGCCGACCCCTCGGCCGGTGTCCCTCGCGAGGTCTCCGCAGGTGCGATCACCTCGCCGTCCAGGACGGCGGCGGTCTCGGCCAGCCAGGTCAGCGTCCGGGCCCACGCGTCACCACCCCCTCCCGTCGCGCGAGCCGCCGGACCGGACAGCCCCAGCCCGGCCACCTCGCCGGCATCCAGCCGGCCCACGCCGGCCAAGCAACGACGCAGACCCCAGGACCGGCGCACCCGCGCGGCGAACCTGGCAAATGCCCGCCTCCGCGCGGCCGCGCCGCCCGTGTCGAACCCGCTGGCCAGAAGTTGATCGCGGAGCCGGCGGGCCTCCGCGGCCGCCGCCGACCAACCGGCCACCTCCAGCAGCCGCGTGAGGGAGTCCAGGTGGGCGCCGGCGCGCCGCGGCGGTGCCGGATCCGCCCACAGGCCCGGCCCCGGCCCGTGGGCGGCGGTCAAGACCCGGGCGGTGGCGGACTGCAGCACGTCGCCCTGCATCTCGGTGTCCACGAGCAGACCGGCCGGCCACGCCGGCAGCACCGGGCCCAGCGGGACGTGCAGCACGTCCAGCTTCAACCCGTCCCGGTCCGGTGCCCGATCGGCCATCATCAGCCCGCCGGGCATCTGCATGCCGCCGTGTCCGGCGTGGCCCGCATGCTCCCCATGCCCGCCACCGTGGCCACCGGGATTACCGTCTTCTGCCCCATGCCCGCCGTGACCCTCATGCCCGGCGTGATCCGCGCCGCTGCCCGGATGCCCGCTCGCCCCGGCGGCGTCCTCGCGCCCGGCGGGTGCGGTGTGCTCACCGTGTCTCGCGTGGTCGTGGTGTCCGGCTGCGTCAGCGTCGTGGTCGCCGTCGTGCCCGTGCTGATCCGGCGCGATGTGACTGTTCCCGCGGTAATGGTCCGGGTGCTCGCCGTCTCTTGTCGCGTTGCCCGGTGCGTGCCCGGCGCCGCTCTGCCGGCCGCGCCGCGCGCCCAGTGTCGGCTCCTGCGTCAGCTGGCGTACTCCCGCCTCAAGGACGGCCGCCGCCGTCGCCGGGTCGAGCACGGCCAGACGCGCCCGGGGCGCCGGAATCTGTTCCCACACCCGCTCGATCGCCGCGCCGAGTTCCGTCGACGGCATGCCGGCCACCACGAGCAGGTCAGCGTCGGCCGGACTGCGAGCCAGCACCCCGCCCGACACGGGCAGGTGTTCCTCGACTGCGAGGCGCTGCCGGGTGCCGCCGGGGGCGGTGACCAGCAGCACGTGCGGCCGGCGCGCCGCCCACCGCGCCAGCCTGGCCTGGGCGGCAAGCCTCATGTCCATCGCAGCGCGCCCTCCCGCCAGGCGTAGACCAGCGCGGCCATCAACAGGGCCAGGAAGATGAACATCTCGGTCACCGCCGCCCCGCCCATGGAGGCGACGACCAGCGCCCACGGGTACATGAACAGCATCTCCACGTCGAACGCCAAGAACAGCAACGTCACCGGATACCAGCGGACGTGGAACCGGGACAGCGCATGCTCCGACGGGATTTCGCCCGACAGGAAGGCCGGCACCTCGGCGCGGCCGCCCACCGCGAACATCCGGTGGGCGGCCCACACGATCCCGGCGACCACCAGGCCCGCCGCGATCGCCGCGACCATGCCGGCGAAGCCGTCCATCCGCCGCACCGCCTTCCTCGTGGTGTCGCTGCTGC
>JAFIHI010000115.1 GCA_017848755.1 Nakamurella sp.
GCCGCCGCCGACGGTGAGCGGGATGAAGACGTTCTCCGCGGTGCGCCGGATCATCTCGTAGGCGGTCTGCCGGTTGTCGGAGGTCGCGGTGATGTCCAGGAAGGCGAGCTCGTCAGCGCCCTCGTCGTTGTAGCGGGCGGCGAGTTCCACGGGATCCCCGGCGTCGCGCAGGTCGACGAAGTTCACGCCCTTCACCACCCGCCCCTCGGAGACGTCCAGGCAGGGAATGACGCGAATCGCAACGGGCATAGCTCAAGGTTACGGGGCCAGCCTGCTTTCCCACACCGGATCGGACTCAGCGTGGGCGCTTCCAGGCCGGCCACTGCTTGGCCACGTAGACGTTGCTGTCCTTCTCCTTCGGGCAGCGCGTGCACGCGCGGTAGCCCTGTTTCTCCAGCCCGCCTGACTCCGGGTTCGGATCGGGGAAGTCGACATAACGATGCAGGCCCGAGGTGCCCAGCCAGTGGCGTCGCACAGGTCCCTCCTCTCGCGGGCTCGTCAGCCGGCCCAGGCCGTGAGCTCGACCTCGACGAGCAGGGCCAGGTCGATGAGCCCGGCGACGACCACCATGGTGGCCGCGGGGCGGATGGCCCCGAAGAACTCGCCGTGCACGGCACCGACGGGATCGGCGTGGTGCCGTGAAGTGATGTACATCTTCGTGGCGATCACCGACTCGGCGCCGAGCCCGGCCTGCGCCAGCGCGTCGAGGCCGATGCCGAACGCGATGCGCGCCTGCCCGGCGGGGTTGCCCGGGCACTGGGGCTGGCCGTCGACGGTCGCGGTGCATCCGGCCGTGACGGCGAGCGGCCCCACGCGCCGCGCCCGGCTGTAGCCGTACCGCTCCTCCCAGGGCCCGCCGGAAGAGATCCGCAGGTTCGGCTCCGGGTCCCAGCCCGAGAACTGCGTCATGTCCGCTCCCCTATCCGCCGACGGCGGCGAGTGCGTCGGCGAGGGTGAAAGCCCCGGCGTACAAGGCCTTTCCGACGATCGCGCCTTCAACGCCGACGCCCGAGAGTCCGGCCAACGCGGCGAGATCCGCCAGCGAAGAGACGCCGCCGGATGCGACCACGGGGGCAGATGTCGCCGCGCAGACCGAGCGCAGGAGTTCCAGGTTGGGTCCGCGCAACGTGCCGTCCTTGGTGACGTCGGTGACGACGTACCGGGCGCAGCCCTCGCCGTCCAGCCGGGCCAGCACCTCGAAAAGGTCCCCACCATCCTTCGTCCAGCCGCGCGCGGCGAGCGTGCGGCCGCGCACGTCGAGGCCGACGGCGATGCGATCCCCGTGCCGCGCAATGGCTTTCGCGCACCACTGCGGATCTTCCAGCGCGGCGGTACCGATGTTGACCCGCGCGC
The DNA here is from genome assembly GCA_017848755.1 of Nakamurella sp. Taxonomy (GTDB): domain Bacteria; phylum Actinomycetota; class Actinomycetes; order Mycobacteriales; family Nakamurellaceae; genus Nakamurella. The sequence goes on from JAFIHI010000115.1 coordinate 1,354, forward strand.
AGCCGGTGGCCAGGGCCGCGTCCAGCGACGCATCGTCCCGGATACCGCCGGACATCTCGACGTTCACGTCCAGCACGCCGACTACCTCGGCGAGCAGCGCGGCATTGGACCCGCGGCCGAACGCGGCGTCCAGGTCGACCAGGTGGATCCAGCGGGCTCCGCCGGCCTGGAAATCCAGCGCGGCCTCCAGCGGGGACCCGTAGCTGGTCTCGGTGCCGGCGCGGCCCTGGACGAGGCGCACCGCCTGGCCGTCGGCGACGTCGACGGCGGGCAGAAGATCGAAGGTCACAAGCAGTGAGATTACTGGGCTGAGATTACTGGGCCGCCGCGACTACCGGGCGGCTACTCGATGCGTACCGAGCGGCTACCGATCCCGCTCCACGGGTGCGGCGGTGTGATCGGAGGGCGTGCGGTCACGAACGTTGTCATACTCGCCGAGCCGTCCGCCGGAACGGCGCCGCGTCGCTCGGGTTTGATGAGCGGTGCCGGGCAGCTTCAGGAAGGCCGCGACGGTCAGCGCGAGAACGGGTAGCGCGATGAGCACGGTGAGGGTGAGCCGCAGACTGGTCGCGTCGGCGAGCAGCCCCAGCAGCGGGTTCGCGAGGCCCCCGATGGAGACGGCGAGGCCGACCGTGACGCCGCTGGCCGTGCCGATACGGTTGGGCAGGTAGTCCTGGCCGAGCAGCACGAACACCGAGAACGGCAGGTAACACGCTATTCCCGCCACCGCGACGAGCAGGAACGCCAGCGGAAGCGAGCCGACCAGCACGACGCCCGCCAGCGCCGGGATGGCGAGCACGAAGCCGACGCGGATGGAGATCAGCGGGTTGAAGCGGTCGCCGAGCCAGCCGCCCAGCAGGGTGCCGACCGCGCCGGTCACCAGGAACACGGTGAGCGCCACGCCGCCGGCCGCTTGGGAGGTGTGCAGGTGGTCGATGAAGTACAGCGCGATGAACGAGGTGAATCCGAAGAACAGGATGGACCGGATGACGACGATGCCGGTGAGCGTGAGGAAGGACCGCCAGTCGTCCGCGCCGGTGGGCAGCTGTGGTGCGCCGCGGGTACCGACCGGCCGGTCGAGCGTGGGGCCGAGGTAGCGGGCCAGGATGAGGGCCATCACGACGGCCGGCACGACGAGCAGCGCCGTGCCGCGCAGACCGAGCCAGAGCAGTACCGGGGTGGCGATCAGCGAGCCGAGCGCGTAGCCGGTGTTGCCGCCGAGGGCGAAGATCGACATTCCGGTGTTGCTGCGGCCGGCCGCCTGCCGGGCCGCGCGCGCCGCCTCGGGGTGGAACGCGGCGATGCCGAGGCCGGACAGTGCGACCACGATCCAGGTGAGTGGATAGGTCGGCATCCAGCCGGCGAGCACGACACCGACCGCGGCGAGCGACATGCCGCCGCCGATCATCCACCGGCGGGAATGCTTGTCGGCCCATACCCCGAAGACCGGCTGCGCCACCGAGGAGAGCACCGTGGCGGCGAGCGTGATGCCGGAGATCGCGGCGTAGCTGTAGTGGCGTTCGGCGACCAGGAACGGCAGCAGGGCGGGCACGATGCCCTGGTAGATGTCGTCCGCGACGTGCGCGGCCGACACGAGGGCGACGCCGCGCTTGTTGACGGATCGCGGTGCGCTGCGGCCTCGGCTCGTCACCCGTCCACGCTAGGCGCCGGGTGCGCGGGCGGTGCGGCCGGTGTGACCGGGATCCCCGGTACGACCCGGCACCAGAACGCCTGCGGGTGGCGGCCGATGCGCGCGATGATCAGCGTCCGGTCGATGCGGCGATCACCCTGGGGCTTGATGCGCTTGCGTAGATCGTCCGGCACGATCGGTGTGCCGCGCTGCTTGATCTCCAGCGTGCCGATGGCGTCGCGCCGCGCCCACTGCCGCACGGTGCGTTCGGAATACGGTGCGGCGTCAAGGATCTCGAACGAACGTATCCCGGGTGGTGGCACATCGCCGGTGAGGTAGGCGAGGTGCGGATCGAGCAGGGTGAGCCCGTGCCGCGCGGCATACTGGCGGATAAGATGCGCCCGGACGACGGCCGGGTCGGGATCCACCAGGTAGCGGGCGGCGGGGGTGACGGCGTCCTCGGCCGGGTCCGTGTCGGTCAACTCCTCGTGGATGACGTCGCCGCTGAGGACGGTGGCGCGGCGGCCGGCGGTCGCGTATTCGGGCGGCCATGCCACGGCCTCGCGCACCGTTCCGCGCCAAGACACCATCTCGATCTCCCCCGGTCGTGCGAGCGTCTGATAATCGATGCCCGGCGGCAGCCGGAGCACGGGCAGGTGCGCCGGATCGGCGGCGTCGAGGTCGGCGACCGACGGGATGGTGTCGGCCGAGGTGATGCGGCGCCCGGTGGCGTCGCGGCGGGCCGGGTCGGCATAGCGCAGCAGCCCGCGGGTGGTGGCGGTGCGGGCGTCGGCGCGAAGGAGCCGGCGGGGTAGGCCGGCCGGGCCGACAGTGGCCAGGTTGTGCGCGGCCATGGCGAGGCGGACCGGGTCGAGATCCGAGCCGACCGCGAGCAGGCCCACGCCGGCGAGGGCGGCGAGGTCGACGCCGATGGAGCAGGTGACGTCGTGCACCCCATCGTGGTTCCCGGCCGAGAGGTGCGCGTGGATGCGCCGGGCGCGGTGCGCGGCGACGGGCGGCGGGGGCGCCTGCTGCAGCGCCTCGTCGGTGAAAAGCCATGCGGTCCAGTCGATGTCGCTCCCGCTCCAGCGCTCGGTCGCCCGCCTGCGCAGCAGGACGGTTTCGACGACCGCCGCGGCATGACCGCCGGCCGCGGAGCGGACGGCGACGAGATCCGCGATTCCGGTCGCACCGGTGAGCGGCAGCCCGCTCGCGGCCTTCAGTGCGTCGACGCCGGCGCCGCTCGTGAGGAACCGGGTATCGGCGATCGAGAAGGTGTACGGCATCAGAACATCGTCATACTCGAAGGCGGCGACGACATGGAAGGTGACGGCGGCGCGGACGGTGACGGCGGCGGGAGTCGGGCGGGCACGGCGGCACCGCGATGGTCCCTCACCTGCCGGAGAACGTCGCCTTGCCGGGGCCATCCGCGAGGAAGCTGGCCATGCCGTGCTTCTGGTCCTCGCTGGCGAAAAGCGCCGCAAATCCAGCGGATTCGATGCGCAGCCCCGTCGCGAGGTCGACCTCCATACCGTCGTCGATGCAGCGCTTGGCGGTGGCGAGCGCAACGGTCGCGCCGTGTGCCAGCCGGTCGGCGAACGCCATGGCGCCGGCCAGCGCGTCGGCGGCGGGCACAGCCTCCTCGGCAAGTCCGATGTCGACGGCTCGCCCACCGCGGATCGGCGCGCCGGTGAAGATCATCCGCTTCGCCACCGCCGTACCGACCAGCCGCGGCAGCCGCTGCGTGCCTCCGCCGCCCGGGATCACGCCCAGGGTGATCTCCGGGAACCCGAGCAGGGCATCCTCGGCGACGATCCGGAAGTCTGTGGTGAGCGCCAGCTCGAACCCGCCGCCCAACGCGTATCCGGTGATCGCGGCAACCGTGGGGACGCGGAGGTGTGCCAGCGCGTCCAGCGCCCTGGTGAAGCTCTTGCTGAACACCGCGATCGCGGCCGGACCGAGATCGGCCATTTCCTTGATGTCCGCGCCGCCGGCGAATGCCTTGGGGCCGCCGTGTAAGACCACGGCCCGCACCTGTCGGTCGGCGTCGATCTCGTGCGCGGCCGCCTCGAGTTGGCGGTGCATCGTCGAATTGATGGCGTTGACCGGCGGGCGGTCCAGCCTGATGATGCCGACGGCACCCTCGCGCTCGACGTGCACCAGCGTGTCCGTCATGTCCGCCTCCCCCGTTGTCCGTGCCCCTACGGGAACCCGCCCGCCGGAGCGTTCTGCCCCGTCCGCGCGGCCGCCACCGCGGCTACCCGGCGTACGCGAAAAACCGCCCGCGCCGGGACTGCAGATGCAAGGGCATATCGAATGTCGCCGACAGTGCCTCTTCGGTCAAGGTGTCCTCGATGGGGCCGGTGGCTACCGCGCGCCCGGAGCGTAACAGGAGCACGTGGCTGAAACCCCGCGGGATCTCCTCGACGTGATGGGTGACCAGGACAGTGGCCGGCGCATAAGGGTCCGCGGCGAGCACCGTCAGCCGGTTCAGCAGATCCTCCCGGCCGGCGAGGTCCAGACCCGCGGCCGGTTCGTCGAGCAGCAGCATCTCCGGATCCGTCATCAGGGCGCGCGCGGCCAGCACCCGCTTGCGCTCGCCCGAGGAGAGCACGCCGAACTGCCGGTCGGCGAGCGCCGCGACGCCCATCGCCTCCATGAGTTCGGTGGCCCGCGCGAAATCCATCTCCTCGTAGCGTTCACGCCAACGGCCGAGCACCCCGTAGCCTGCGGACACCACCACGTCTCGCACGGTTTCCAGGGGCGGAACCCGACCGGCCAGCGCCGCCGTGGACAGGCCTATCCGCGGGCGTAAATCCGCGACATTCACCGCCCCGAGCCGCTCGCCGAGGATGTGTACCCGGCCGGCGGTCGGGTGCATCTGCGCGGCAGCGATCGCGATCAACGTCGACTTCCCGGCACCGTTCGGGCCAAGGATCACCCACCGTTCGTCCGCCCGCACCTCCATGGACACGGCGTCCAGCAGGATGGCCGAACCCCGGCGCACCGTCACCTCCCACAGGTGAAGGACGGCGTCCGGCGCGGGCACAATCGCGGGCAGAATGGGCATGCTCACGCGCCTCATTGTGTCCCATGATCACGGGAGGCGCGCATGTCACGGGGGTACACGCGAACGCGCGCGCCGTCATTCGACACAATCGGACGGGTGACGGCTGACTTCACCCCCGCACCCGGGCTCCCGTATCCGCTCGGAGCGACCGTCACCGAACACGGGGTGAACTTCGCCGTCGTCGCGGGCGGGGCCCCCAGCGGTAGCGACGACGAGGCACCGGCGGTGGAGCTTTGCCTGATCGACGAGGCCGGCGCCGAGCTCCGGGTGCCGATGACCGACCGCACCAGCGGGGTGTGGCACGTGTTCGTGGCCGGCGTCGGCGCCGGCCAGCGGTACGGCTACCGGGTCGCCGCGACCGACGCCGGCAAGCTGCTCCTCGATCCGTATGCACGCCAGGTCGACGACACCCGCTATGACCTGGCGGCGGCGTCGACCCGGGGCGCGGAAACCGGTGCGGGAACGATCGGACGGGTACCGGTCGGTGTGGTCACGGCGCCGCTGCCGCCGATGTCCACGCGACCGGCGCTGCCGAGCGTGCCGTGGGAACACACGATCATCTACGAGGCGCACGTCAAGGGGCTCACGCAGCAGCACCCGGCCGTGCCTGCCGCCCTGCGCGGCAGCTACGCAGGCATCGCCCATCCGGCGGTCATCGACCATCTGACCTCACTCGGCGTCACCGCACTGGAACTGCTACCGGTACACGCCCACGCGGACGAGCCCCTGTTGGCGGCGGCGGGCCGCCCGAATTACTGGGGCTATTCGACACTGAGCTATTTCGCCGTCCATCCCGGGTACGCGTCACGCCCGGGTGCGGAGATGACGGAGTTCGTGGCCATGGTCGATGCGCTCCACGATGCCGGCATCGAGGTGCTTCTCGACGTCGTTTTCAACCACACCTGCGAGGGCGGGCCCGGCACAGCCGTGACGCTGTCGTGGCGCGGGCTAGATCCTGAGACCTATTATTTGCCAACGAATACCGATCTGACCGGTACTGGCAACACGCTGGACAGTGGGCCGCTGCCGGTGGTACGCATGGTCACCGATTCGCTGCGGTACTTCGCCACCGATCTCGGCGTGGACGGGTTCCGGTTCGACCTGGCGCCGGTTCTGGGCCGGCCGGGCGGCGGGGCCTTCGACCCGGCGTCGCCGCTGCTCATCGCGATCGCCGCCGATCCGGTGTTGCGGACCCGCAAACTGATCGCCGAACCGTGGGATGCGACCGGTGAGGGATACGCGCTCGGCCGGTTCGGACCGGACTGGGCCGAGTGGAACGACCGCTTCCGGAACACGGTGCGGGACTTCTGGCGGGGTCGGCCGGGCGTGCGGGATCTCGCCTACCGGCTGCCCGGTTCCGAGGATGTGTTCGGCGGCCGGCAGCCGTGGGCGTCGGTGAACTTCGTGACCGCCCATGACGGCTTCACGCTGCGCGATCTGGTGTCCTACGAGAACAAGCACAACCTGGCGAACGGCCAGGACGGCCGGGACGGAACCGACGACAACCGCAGCGCCAACTACGGTCTCGAAGGCGACGGAACGGCCGCGGAGCCGGTCTCGCCGGAGATCGTCGCGGTGCGCGCCCGCCAAGCCCGCAACATGGTCGCCACCATGCTGCTGTCGACCGGCACCCCGATGCTGTGCGCGGGCGACGAGATGTGGCGCACCCAGGCCGGCAACAACAATCCGTACTGCATCGATTCCCCGCAGGTCTGGCTCGACTGGGCGGCGCTCGACGACCGGGCCGGCATCGCGGCGGGAATGCTCCAGTTCGTCCGAACGGTGACCCGGATCCGTGCGACATCCCCGGCGCTGCACCAGGGGCGCTTCTTCTCCGGCCGATCGCCGCAGGACGGTGACGGGATCGCCGACCTCAAGTGGTTCACGCCCGCCGGCGTCGCCATGACGAACGCCGACTGGTTCGACGCGTCGAGACAGACTCTCGCGGTCTGGTTCGACGGGAACGACGTGCGGGGCCACGGCCCGCGAGGCGAAAAGCTCACCGACGACTCCTGGCTGATCGTGCTGCATGCCGGCGCGGATGACACCGCGATCACGCTGCCGGGGCTTCCCTACGGCGACGAGTACACCCCGGTGCTGGACACCGCGACCGCGACCGGCGAACCAGCCGACCCGACGCCGATCCCGTGTGGCCATCCGGTCACGTTGCCCGCCCGCACCCTGTGGCTGCTGCGGGCACGCCGACCCGGCAGCGTGCTGCCCGGCTGATCCGGCGGAGCGCCGACCGGAATCGGCCGGTGTGCACCGGTTCTGCCGTTCGTCCGGGGGGTGTCAGGGCTGCGTCACGGAGTCGCGACCAGGCCCATCTCGGCCGGGCTGGCCAGCAGCTCATGGCGCGGCAACACGCGCACGGTGTATCCGAGCGACCCCGCACGGGTCAGTGGCACCTCTGCCTGGAAGCGGTGGCCGTCGCCGTTGCCGACGAACCGCATCGGTTCGAGGTCGACGTCCTCGAGGTGACCCTCCGCGTGCAGCCCGCCGATCACCGTCTGCACCTGGACGTCGTCCTCGCTCAGCCCCCCGAGGTCGAGGTATGCCCGGACCGTCATGGTGTGGCCGAGCGCCGGTTCGGTATCGATGCCCGACACGTCCACGCCGCGGAACCGCACGCGTGGCCAGGCCTCCCGCACCCGTGCCTGCCATGCCGTGAACTCGACCGCGGCATCCGCGGTGAGCATCCGAGCGTTGGCCGCGGCGGGGGCGTAGTACTGCTCGACGTAGTCGCGAACCATCCGGGTGGCCTGCACCCTCGGCCCGAGATAACTCAACGTGTGCCGGACACGGTCGATCCAGCCGTCCGGGCGCCCCTCCGGGCCCCGGTCGTAGAACAGCGGCACCACACGGTCCTCCAAGAGGTCGTAGAGAGCCGCGGCCTCGAGCGCATCGCGCCGAACATCGTCATCGACGTCGACGCTCGGAATCTCCCAACCGTCCTGACCGTCGTAGAGCTCGTCCCACCAGCCGTCGGAGATCGACAGGTTGAGGGCGCCGTTGAGTGCCGCCTTCATCCCGGAGGTCCCCGACGCCTCCTGCGGCCGGATCGGATTGTTCAGCCACACGTCGGCGCCGGAGCACAGCACGGCCGCCATGGACATCGAATAGTTCGGCAGATACGCGACTCGGTGCCGCACCTCGGGATCGTCCGCGAACGCGACCATCTGTTGCATGAGCCGCTTGCCGCCGTCGTCGGCGGGATGCGCCTTGCCGGCGATGACGATCTGCACGGGGCGATCCGGGTCCAGCAGGATCTCCTTGAACCGTTCGGGGTCCTGCAGCATCAAGGTGAGCCGCTTGTAGGTCGAGACACGGCGCGCGAACCCGATCGTCAGCACATTCGGGTCCAGGATCGATTCGGTCCAGCCGAGCTCGGCGAGAGTGCGCCCACGGTCGAGCCAGGACCGGCGCACCGCGGACCGCGCCATGTCGACCAGACGCGACCGCAGCCGGCTGCGCTGCCGCCACAGCAGCGCCGGGTCGACGCCGTCGGCGTTGGGCCACGACTCCGACACGTCCAGATCCGCGCCGTCGGCCAGACCGACTGCGATCGGCCGCATCGAGGGATCCTGCCACGTCGCCAGGTGCACGCCGTTCGTCACCGAACCAATCGGGACCTCGTCGACGTCGAAGCCGGGATACAGACCCGCGAACATCGCACGCGACACCGCCCCGTGCAGTTTCGCGACACCGTTGGCGCGCTGCGCGATCCGCAGGCCCAGATGCGCCATGTTGAACCGGTTGTGATCGTTCTCCGCGCCGAGCCCGATGATGGTCTCGGCGGGAATCCCCGGCAGCAGGCGGGACATGCCCGCGGCATCGGCGTTGAGATAGTGGCGGACGAGATCCACCGGGAACCGGTCGATGCCGGCCGGTACGGGCGTGTGAGTGGTGAACACCGTGCCGGCGCGCACCGTGGCCAGCGCGGCATCGACCGAGAGCCCCTGCTGCGACACCAGTTCGCTCATGCGCTCCAGTCCGGAGAATCCGGCATGCCCCTCGTTCATGTGGAACACCTCGGGGGCCGGGAATCCGCTCGCGGCGCAGTAGGCGCGCACGGCGCGCGCGCCGCCGACACCGAGCAGGATCTCCTGGCGGATCCGATGATCCTGGTCGCCGCCGTAGAGACGATCGGTGGATTGCCGCTGAGCATCGTCGTTCGCTTCGACGTCGGCATCGAGCAGCAGCAGGGGCACCCGTCCGACCCGGACGAGCCACACCCTGGCGTGCAGGGTCTGCGAATTCGGCATATCCACGGCGACGGTCAGCGGGGCGCCCGCCGCATCGAGCGCCGGCTCCATGATCAGAGAATGCGGGTCGTGCGCCGAGTAGTTCTCCTGCTGCCACCCGTCACGCGACAGCGTCTGCGAGAAATATCCGAATCGGTAGAACAGCCCGACCGCAACCAGCGGTACGCCGAGATCGGAGGCCGACTTCAGGTGGTCGCCGGCCAGCACGCCGAGGCCGCCGGAGAAGTTCGGCAGCACGTCGGAGATGCCGAACTCCATAGAGAAATACGCCACCGCGTTCGGGCCGGCCGCTGCACTGCCGTTGCCCCCGGCCGCAGCCGCGAGAGACGACTCGCGCGCCTGGTACCAGCCGTCGTGCCGCAGGTACTCGTCCAGATCCCGGTCCAACCCGTGCAGGCGCGAAAGGAAGTCCTGGTTCGCGGCCAACGCCTCCAACCGCCCGACCGGAACCGCGCTGAGGAGTTTGAGCGGATCCCCGCCGACCTGCCGCCACACCGCAGGGTCAATTTCTTCGAACAGGTCGCGCGTGGGCGAGTGCCACGTCCACCGCAAATTACGGATCAACCGCTCCAGCGGGGCGAGCGCGTCGGGTGCCTGCGGACGCACCGTCAACGATCGATAGGCCTTCACGTCACTCCACCTTGCACATCGAGATCGAACACTTCGGCCGCCGGCAGAGGCCTCCCTCGCTCGCCGACCGTGACAGACGCTACCGCGCCGACGGCACCCACCGACGCCACTGCCCCGGCATGTCACGCCGCCACGTCACTCCGGCGCGCCGATCCGGCAGGTCGCCACCGGTGCGCGGGCCACCGGCGACCCCGGTACGTTGGGCACGTGATCGGACGAATCCCCATCACCGCAGTGACGCCCACCGTTGATTGCGGCCGGTTCCCCGCCCATTCGACCGTCGGCGCGACGATCGACGTCGGTGCCACTGTGTTCCGCGAAGGACATGACGCCGTCGGCGCGAACGTGCTCTTCCGACCGGCGGGGCCAGGCGCCGGCGGGCACCGTGAACCGGCCCGCCCGCTGCTGCGGATGCTGCCTGGGGCGCCCGGAACGGACCAGTTCTGGGCCCAGGTGAGCCCCGACCGGATCGGGGCGTGGACGCTGCAGATTGAAGCGTGGAGCGACCCGCTGTCCAGCTGGCGACATGCCATCGAGGCGAAAGTCGCCGCCGGGCAGGACGCAGCTGAGCTGGCGAACGACCTGGCAACGGGCGCGGCACTGTTGGAACGCATCGCGCGTCGGCCCGGCCACGCGCACCGGGACGTCATTCGCGCCGCCGCGGCCGCATTGCGCGATGTGACGCTGCCGCTCGCCCAGCGCATCGGCTCGGCATTGGCCGCCGATCTCTGGCCCGTTCTGACGGCGGATCCGGTGCGCGAACTCGTCACCCGATCGGACCGGTACGAGATCTGGGTCGACCGGCCGCTCGCCGAGTTCGGCGCATGGTACGAGTTCTTCCCGCGGTCGGCCGGCGCGCAGATCGCCTCCGACGGAACCCCGGTGCGACACGGCACGTTCGCCGATGCCGCCGACGAGCTGCCGCGGATCGCCCGGATGGGGTTCGACGTGGTGTACCTGCCACCCATTCACCCGATCGGTGAGATCGGCCGCAAGGGCCGCAACAACGCGGTGACGGCGCAGCCCGGTGATGTCGGCTCGCCCTGGGCTATCGGGTCGCGTCTCGGCGGCCATGACGCTGTTCATCCCGCGCTCGGAACGCTCGCGGACTTCGACGCGTTCGTGGGTCGCGCCGGGGAGCTCGGTCTGACCGTCGCCCTCGATCTCGCCCTGCAGTGCGCGCCCGACCATCCGTGGGTCACCGAGCACCCGGAGTGGTTCACTACCAGGCCGGACGGCTCGATCGCGTACGCGGAGAATCCGCCGAAAAAGTACCAGGACATCTATCCGCTGAACTTCGACAACGACCCACAGGGGCTATACCGCGAGGTACTGCGGATCGTGGAGTTCTGGATCGGTCACGGCGTGACTGTCTTCCGCGTCGACAATCCGCACACCAAACCGGTCAACTTCTGGCAATGGCTCATCGCCGAGGTACGCCGGACACACCCCGAGGTGGTGTTCCTGGCCGAGGCGTTCACCCGCCCTGCGATGATGCACACACTCGCCAAGGTGGGCTTCGCCCAGTCGTACACCTACTTCACCTGGCGGACCAGCAAGGCAGAACTGACCGAGTACGCGACCGAGTTGGCGGCGGCATCGCACTACATGCGGCCCAACTTCTTCGTGAACACGCCCGATATCCTGCATGCGTCGCTCGCGTACGGCGGTCGGCCCATGTTCGCGATCCGGGCGGTGCTGGCCGCGACCCTCTCGCCGGCCTGGGGCGTCTACTCGGGTTTCGAGCTGTTCGAAGACGAGCCGGTGCGCACCGACAGCGAGGAGTACCTGAACTCGGAGAAGTACCAGCTCCGCCCGCGGGATTTCGTCACACCCGTGGAGCAGGGCCAGTCGCTGGAGCCGTTGATCGCGCAGCTCAACATGATCCGGAAGAACCACAGCGCGTTGCACCACATGCGCGGCCTGCACTTCCACGACATCGACAACGACAACCTGCTGTGCTATTCGCGGCGGGACGAGACCACCGGCGACACCCTGCTCTTCGTGGTGGCCCTCGACTCGCGGGGCGAGCATTGGGGCCACACCGACCTCACCATGCCGGCGCTGGGCCTCGGCTGGGACGACGATTTCGACGTCGTCGACCTGCTCTCCGGCGAGGGCTACCGCTTCACCCGGCACACCACGATCCGCCTCGAGCCTGCGGTGCGCAGCGCCCATATCCTGCACGTGCAGCACCCGGGATGATCGACGTGCCAGGCCCCGACGTCACCCGCCAGGAGCGCAGCCCACGATGACCACACCAGGAAACGCAGCAGGGGATACGACAGGGGGCTCAGCGGCCCCGGAGATCCGCCATGCCCACCCCATACCGTCCGACCCGGGTTGGTACAAACGGGCCGTGTTCTACGAGGTGCTGGTCCGCGCCTTCGCCGACTCGAACAACGACGGCACCGGGGATCTGCGCGGGCTCGCCGACAAACTCGACTACCTGTCGTGGCTCGGCGTGGATTGCCTCTGGCTGCCGCCGTTCTATCAGTCGCCGCTGCGCGACGGCGGATACGACATCTCCGATTTCCGGACCGTGCTTCCGGAATTCGGTACGGTGGCCGACTTCGTAGACCTGCTCGACCAGGCGCACGCGCGCGGGATACGCGTGATCACGGACCTCGTCATGAACCACACCTCCGACCAGCACCCGTGGTTCCAGGCCTCCCGCAGCGACCCAGGCGGGCCCTTCGGCGATTTCTACGTATGGGCGGACGACGCGACCGGCTACCCGGAGGCGCGGGTTATCTTCGTCGACACCGAGCCGAGCAACTGGACGTTCGACCCGGTGCGCGGCCAGTACTTCTGGCATCGCTTTTTCTCCCACCAGCCGGATCTCAACTGCCCCACCCCGGCGGTCGGAGACGCGATGATCGACGTGATGCGGTTCTGGCTGGATCTCGGCATCGATGGATTCCGCCTCGACGCGGTCCCCTATCTCTACGAACGCGAGGGCACCAACGGCGAGAACCTCACCGAGACGCACGCCTTCCTCAAGCGGTGCCGGGCGGTGGTGGACGCCGAATATTCGCATGCCGTCATGCTCGCCGAGGCGAACCAGTGGCCGGCCGACGTCGTCGAGTACTTCGGCGATCCGGCCGTCGGCGGCGACGAATGCCACATGTGCTTCCACTTCCCGCTCATGCCGCGCATCTTCATGGCGGCCCGTCGCGAGTCCCGCTTCCCGATCTCCGAGATCCTCGCGCAGACGCCGGCGATCCCGGAGACCGGCCAGTGGGGCATCTTCCTGCGCAATCACGACGAGCTCACCCTGGAGATGGTCTCCGACGAGGACCGCGACTACATGTGGGCCGAATACGCGAAGGACCCGCGGATGAAGGCCAATATCGGCATCCGCCGCCGCCTCGCGCCCCTTTTGGAAGGCGATCGCGATCGGCAGGAGCTCTTCACGGCGCTGCTGCTCTCGCTGCCCGGATCACCGGTGCTGTACTACGGCGACGAGATCGGCATGGGCGACAACATCTACCTCGGCGATCGCGACGCCGTGCGCACACCGATGCAATGGTCGCCGGACCGCAACGCGGGATTCTCCCGGGTCGACCCGGCGCGCCTCTACCTGCCCGTGATCATGGATCCCGTCTACGGGTATCAGGCCGTCAACGTCGAGTCCCAGATCGACCAGGCCGCGTCCCTGCTCACCTGGACCAGACGCATGTTGCAGGTGCGGCGGGAACACCCGGCGTTCGCTCTCGGCTCCTTGACCGACCTCGGCGGCTCGAATCCGTCGGTATTGTCGTTCTTGCGAGTCTGTTCGGGAGGTGACGAGGACTCGGCAGGTGACACGAGGAGCGCGGCGACCGGAGCCTACCCAGCTGGGCAGCACACAACGGCACCGAGCATCGTGCTGTGCGTGAACAACCTGTCGCGGTTTCCGCAGGCCGTGGAGCTGGACCTGCGACCGTTCGAGGGCCTGACGCCGGTCGAGTTGACGGGCGGCAACGCGTTCCCGCGTATCGGCGAACTGCCCTACCTGCTGACCCTACCCGGGCACGGGTTCTACTGGTTCAGATTGATCGACGTCTCCGGAGGTGCCCCGGCCGAATGAGTGCCCACCACAACGCGCCCCCCACCGAACCCGTGTCGCACGGCGGCACCGGATCGCGGGGGGACGACGCGGCGCTCATGGCTCAGGTGATCGCTTGGTTGCCCGCGCAACGCTGGTTCCCGGGTCAGGCGCAGGCCGCGGCGAGTATGACGCTGTTCCGGCGTGAGCCGGTGTTCGAAACCGCGGAGCTCGGCGTGGAACTGCTGCTGCTGCACGCGGAGTCGGAACCGTCGGACACGATGTACCAGGTGCTCATCGGCTGGCGCCCAGACGTCCCGCCGCATGTGCAGCACGCCATCATCGGCACTGTCGGCAACGAGATCTGCTACGACGCGCTGCACGATCGCGACGTCACCGCGCTGTTGCTACGTGCTTTGGCGGAGGACACACGGGCCGGGGCGGTGACGGCACGGCACAGCCCGGACGCCGTCATCGACGTCGACCTTCCCGGCCGCGTGCTCACAGCGGAGCAATCGAACACGTCGGTGGTGTACGGCGATCAGATCATCGTGAAGTTCTTCCGACGGATCACCGAAGGTACCAACCCGGACGCGGAGGTGCTGGCGGCGCTGTCGCATTGCGCCTATATCCCGACCCTCGTCGGCGAGATCCGGTTCGAGACGGGCACACACGCCAGCACTCTCGCGCTCGCCACGCGCTACCTGCCCAACAGCGCGGACGGCTGGGCGATGGCCACAACCAGCGTGCGCGACCTGCTCGCGGAGGGCGATCTGCACGCCGACGAGGTCGGTGGCGACTTCGCCGGCGAGGCCACCCGGCTGGGTCGCGCCGTGGCGCAGGTCCACGACGACCTGGCCGAGGCATTCGGGGTCCGGATGGGCACCGCGGACGACCGCGCGGCCCTGTTCGGCCGGCTGACCGCACGCGCCGAGCGGCTCGGCGCGTCCGTGCCGGCGCTGGAACCGGTGATGAGCCGGGTTCGCAAGACCTATGGCCGCCTCGAGCCGGCCGCCGCCGGCGAGCCGCTGGAGATCCAGCGGATCCATGGCGACCTGCACCTTGGCCAGGTGCTGCGGACGGTCGACGGCTGGATCGTGCTGGACTTCGAGGGCGAGCCGTCGCGGCCCCTTGCCGAACGCCGACAGCACCACTCGCGGCTGCGGGACGTCGCCGGAATGATGCGGTCCTTCCACTACGCCGCGTTCCAGATGCTGGCCGCCGGGCCGCTCGACGGTCAACGCGCCTATCGCGCGGGCGAATGGGTCGCCCGCAACCGGGAAGCGTTCCTCGATGGATACGCGGCGTCGAGCGGGCACGATCCGCGTACTTGCCCGGCCCTGTCCACCGCGTTCGAGTTGGACAAGGCGGTGTACGAGGTCGCCTACGAGCACCGGCATCGCCCGGGGTGGGAGCAGATTCCGCTCGCGGCGATCCAAGAGTTGACCGAGCCGGGCTGACCCTGCCACCCCATCCGACGCCGAATGCCGTGCCGATCGAACGGAGCGACGACTATGCCCATCCCGCCGAACGGTCCCTTGGACGACGGCCGCAACGCTACCGCCGCCGACCGGAGCATCACCGCCGCCGACCCACCCGCCGGCGACGACGTGATCCGGCAGCCGAGCATCGCGGACTATGAGAAGGTGATCGGCGGGGACACCCGAGACCCACACGCGATCCTCGGGTGTCATGCGCAGGGCGACGGAACGACCGTCGTGCGCACGCTCCGGCACCATGCGAAGGCCGTGACACTGCTGACCGACGGGCGGGAGATCCCGCTGGACCACGTCCACGGGGGCATCTTCGCCGTCACTGTGCCGGGAGAGGTCGGCGACTACCGGCTGCGCGTCGACTACGGTCCGGACGCCGTCTACGAAGTCGACGACCCCTATCGATGGCTGCCGACGGTCGGTGAATTCGACCAGCACCTCATCCGCGAGGGCCGCCACGAGAAGCTGTGGCAGGTGCTCGGGTCGCATGTGCGGTCCTATCCGACGCCGGGTGGCGAGGTGACCGGGACGTCGTTCGCCGTGTGGGCGCCGAACGCCCGCGGCGTGCGACTGACCGGCGATTTCGACTACTGGTCCGGGGCAGGGACGCCCATGCGGATGATGGGCTCCTCGGGGGTGTGGGAGCTTTTCGTGCCGGGTATCGGGGCCGGCACCCGGTACAAGTACCAGGTTCTCGGCCGTGACGGTGTGTGGCGGGACAAGGCTGATCCGGTCGCGTTCACGTCGGAGGTGCCGCCGGCCACTGCCTCGGTGGTGTACGAATCCGACCACGTCTGGGCGGACGAGGAATGGATGGCCGAGCGCACCGCACGCGGCTGGGCCGATCGGCCGATGTCGATCTACGAGGTGCACGCCGGGTCGTGGCGATCCGGGCTCGGCTACCGCGAGCTCGCGCACGCGCTCGTGAACTACCTCGACTCGACCGCCTTCACACACGTCGAGTTCCTGCCGCTGGCCGGACATCCGTTCGGCGGCTCCTGGGGCTACCAGGTGACGGCGTACTACGCGGTCGATCCGCGGCTCGGGTCCCCGGACGACTTCCGGTACCTGGTGGACACCCTGCACCGCCACGGATACGGCGTCATCCTGGACTGGGTGCCGGCGCATTTCCCGCGCGACGAGTGGGCGCTTGCCAGGTTCGACGGCACAGCGCTCTACGAACATCCGGACCCGCGGCGGGGCGCGCAACCGGACTGGGGCACGCTCGTCTTCGACTTCGGCCGGCGGGAGGTCCGCAACTTCCTGGTGGCCAACGCGCTCTACTGGCTCGAAGAGTTCCATCTCGATGGTCTCCGCGTGGACGCGGTGGCCTCCATGCTGTACCTGGATTACTCGCGGCGCCCCGGCGAATGGGTCCCGAACCGGTACGGCGGCAACGAGAACCTCGACGCGGTCTCCTTCCTGCAGGAGACGACAGCGACCGTCGGCAAGGTCCTGCCGGGCGTGGTGATGATCGCGGAGGAGTCGACGTCGTGGTCCGGCGTCACCCGCCCTACGCACCTGGGCGGCCTCGGGTTCGGCCTCAAATGGAACATGGGCTGGATGCACGACACGCTCTCCTACATCGGCCGCGATCCGGTGCACCGCTCCTGGCATCACCACGACATGACGTTCGCCATGATGTACGCCTACTCCGAACAGTTTGTGCTGCCGCTGTCCCATGACGAGGTGGTGTACGGCAAGGGGTCGCTGTGGGGCCGGGTCCCCGGCGACGACTGGCGCAAGGCCGCGACCCTGCGGGCCTACTTCGCCTACCAATGGGCGCATCCGGGAAAGCAGCTGCTCTTCATGGGCGGCGAGTTCGGCACCCCCTGGGAGTGGAACGAGGCGCAGGAACTCCCCTGGCAGGTGGCCGAGGAGCCGTTCCACTCCGGAATCAGGCGCCTGGTCGGTGATCTCAACCGCCTGTACCGGGCTCACCCGCCGCTGTACACGCAGGACTTCACCCCCGCGGGCTTCTCCTGGATCGACGCGAACGACTCCGCCGGGAACGTGTACGCGTTCATCCGGTGGGATCCGGACGGATCGCCGCTCGTCTGCATCGCGAACTTCTCGGCGGTGCCGCACCACCGATACCAGGTCGGCCTGCCACGCGACGGGCTGTGGCGGGAGGTGCTCAACACCGACGCGGAGATCTACAGCGGGTCGGGCCTGGGCAACCTCGGCCACGTTCGCGCCGTGAGCGCGTCGATGCACGGGCAGCCGGCATCGGCCCAGCTCGTTGTCCCGCCGCTGGGGGCGATATGGCTGGTTCCGGACGACACGAAGTAGCCGCCCCCACGGATCGGCACGCGCGGGGGCGACGGGCGACCCGGATCACCGGCATCGTTGTCGTCGTCATCCTGGGGATTTCGATGATCGCGGCGGGAGCGGTGGTGGCGACCGCGGCGCTGCGCCACGGTGGATTCGGCGCGGTGCGCGGCACGGCGCGGGAGGCCGACTATATCGACGTGAGCGGCGGAGCCATGCCCATCCGCCGGGTTCCGTCGTCCGGGTCGGGACCGCACTCTGCCGCCGAGGAGCACCTGATCATGGCGACGATCACCGACCTCACGACGTTCTGGTCCGAGACGATGCCGGTCATCACCGGGCGTCCGTTCGTGCCGCTCGCGGGCGGCCTCACCGCCATGGACTCGACCGCGGGGACGGGAAGTGCGCCGTGCGTCTCAAGCCCGTCCCAGATCGTGGGCAACGCCTTTTATTGCCCCTCCGATGACGGAATCGTCTACGACGCGGCGACACTGGTCCCGGTCCTGCTGCACCGGTACGGGATCGGCGGACTGGTCACCACCTTCGCGCACGAGTTCGGCCACGCCGCCCAGGCCGAGATGGCGGGCACAGCCAGCGGTTCCGCGGGAGGCTCGACCACGGGTCCGGCCGACGGCTCGACAGATTCACACGGCTCGCTGCTCGGAGAGGCCCGCGCGGACTGCGACGCCGGGGCGTTTCTGGCATGGGTGATCGAGGGCCATGCCGAACACGTGCACCTCGGCGAGGATGCCCTGGTCGACGCGGTCGGTCCGCTGCTCGACTTCTCCGACCCCGCGACGGTGTCGCCCTCGGATCCGACCGCGCACGGGCTCGCCCTCGACCGGCTCACCTGGGTGCTGCGCGGATACCGGGGCGGGGCTACCGCGTGCCGGGCGATGACGACGGCCACGCTGGACGCCACGTTGGGTGAGATCACGGGTGGCGGCACCACCGGGTCGGCTCCACGGTTCACCAGCCGCCGTGAACTGCTCGACACCGCCGAGTATTCGGTGTGGAAGTTCATCGTGCCCACCGCCGTCGGAACCCCGGACGGCACGCTCGACGCCGACGTGCGCGCGGCGACGGCGAGCGGCCTGCTCGATGCGACGGCACCTCACGGCCAGTTCGCGCAGGCGACGGTGCTCGCGCTGACCGTCGGGCGTCAGCTTTCCCGAACGTCCACAGGGGCAGCGTGTTTCGCTGGCGCGTGGGTGGCGTCGGTGTTCGGTCATGCGGCCGCCGGAGCACTGGGGTCCTGGCCCGGGGATGCGGACGAGGGGCTCGCAGCGGTGCGGGCGCAGCCGCACGTCACCTTCGACGACCTCGCCGCCTACGCGGACGGTTTCCACGGCGGCCGATCTGCCTGCGGGTGACCCCGACCGAACCGGCATCCCGCTGGGGTGCCGGAGTTACTCTTGCCAGTTCCGCGCAGCGTTCACGCGTCAGTACAACGCGGCGGCGAGCGCCCTGCGCGCCTTCATCACGTCCGGGTCATCCGCCGCAAACAGTTCGAACAGCAGCAGCAGATGCTCCTTCACGCGCGTTCGCTCGTCGTCCGCCGTGAGCCGTATCGCCGTGACGAGGCGGTCGAAGGCGGTGGCGGCCGCGCCCTGGGAGACCTCCGTGTCCGCCGCCGCGATCGCGGCGGACACGTCCGCCGGAGCCGCGTCACTGAGCGCGATGGCGTCGTCCGGTGCCTGCGCAGCGCGGGCGAAGAGCTCCGACCATGCCAGGCCCGATGCCGCCTCAGCGTGCCCGGGCTCCGTGGCAAGGACGCCGCGGTAGATCTCGGCGGCAGCTTCGTAGTCCCCCCGGTCGTTCGCGTCGGCGGCCGCGACCATGCGCGGGTCCTCCGGCTCCGGTTCGGGCGGCGGCGCGGCCGCCTCGGCCTCCTTGATGCCGGGCAACGCATCGCGCAATTGGTCGATGAGCGAGGTGATCCACGCCCGGACCTGCGGTTCCGGCTGCGCACCGGAGAAGGCCGCCACCGGTCGGCCGCCGGCGATCGCCACCACTGTCGGGATCGACTGCACCTGGAACGCCTGGGAAATACCGGGATTGGCGTCCACGTCGACCTTCGCCAGGATCCATGTCCCGTGGCCCTCGGTGGCGAGCTTCTCCAGCACCGGCGAGAGCTGCTTGCACGGCCCGCACCAGCTCGCCCACAGGTCGACGACCACCGGGACCCGGGTGGACTGCGCGAGCACGGATTCGAAGGACGCGTCGGTGACATCGACCACGTTCGGCCGCTCGCCGTCCACCGCCACGGATGCGCCCGCGGACGCCGCCGACGGGCCAGCACCCGCGGCGCCCGCAGGAGGAGCGGGCCGGCGGCTGAGTGACGACAGGTCGACGGCCCGGGAGAACGCGGCCGACAGTGCCGCCTGCGCCGCCTGGCTGCGTGGGTCAGACATA
Source organism: Nakamurella sp. (assembly GCA_017848755.1). Taxonomy (GTDB): domain Bacteria; phylum Actinomycetota; class Actinomycetes; order Mycobacteriales; family Nakamurellaceae; genus Nakamurella. Next base: position 21,158 of record JAFIHI010000115.1, read on the forward strand.
GCTCCATTTTCCCATGGCACCGGTCTCGGCCTCACCGGGCCCACGGTCACTTCAACGGCACAGTTTCCCCAACCGCAGTTTCACCCCAACCGCAGTGTCACCTCAACCGCAGTGGCCACGCCCCGTCGATCACGGCCGTCGCGTCGCCGCGGGAGCGGAGGTACGCCTGGAAATGCGTCGCCCACACCCGCGACCACTCGGCCTGCTGCCGATGCAGCGCGTCGACCGGCGCGTTGCCCACCTCCGGGTAGGCGATCGCGATGGACCGCGCCACCAGACAAGCGGCGATGGCGTCACCATCGGCGGAATGCGCATCTGTCGCCGCAACGCGGTAGTGTTCGGCCGCAACCTGGAGGGTGCGCTTGCCGCGGCGATACCGGTCCACGGCACGGTCGATGACCAGCGGGTCGATGATGGCCGCGCTCACCCATCCGTCCCGGCTCGCCAGGCCCCGCAAACCGTGCCGCGCGAGGGATGCGTCGAGCAGCGTCAGGTCGTACGCGGCATTGAACACCACGATCGGCAGCCCGGCCTGCCAGGCCCGCTCCAGCGCGGACGCGATCTCGCCGACCGCCACACCCACCGGGACCCCGTGTGCCCGCGCATGCTCGGTCGTGATGCCGTGCACCGCGGTCGCCTGTTCCGGGATCGGCACGCCGGGATCGATGAGCCAACGCTGCGACCGCGGATCGACGGTGCCGTCGGGTCGCACGTAGACGACTGCCGCGGTCACGGTACGCGCCGTCATCGGGTCGGTGCCCGTGGTCTCCAGGTCGAAGCCGACCAGCGTGCCGAGGTGCCACGGCAGTGCGCCGTCTGCAGGGAAATGCCCGGGGAATGGTGCCTGGGTTGCGGACTGAGTCATCGTCGCCTCCGGTATCGATCGCCGCGTCGTGTCCGGCAAGCGTAGAACGGCGTGCCGACAGCCGCGGCGCCGGCGATCGCCGTGTGGACAACCCCTGCGTCAGATGCGCGCAGGCTCCGTGTAGCTGCCCCACACCTCGCGCAGCGCTCCGCAGATCTCGCCGAGGGTCGCCTCGGCCCGGACGGCGTCCAGCATCGCCGGGACGAGGTTCCCACTTCCCTGGGCAACGCTCGTCATATCCGCGAGAAGCCTTGCTACCTCGGCGTTATCGCGTCCGGCACGTCGTTTCGCCAGCTGCGTGTTCTGCTCCTTCTCCACCTCGTCCGAGATGCGCAGGATGGCCAGGTCGTCGCCGACGCCACCGGTGAGCGTGTTCACACCGACCATCTTCTTCGTGCCCCGGTCGAGGGCGACCGCGTAGGCGAAGGCCGCGTCCGCGCTCTCCCCGGTGAAGTACCCGTTCTCGATCCCACGCAGGATGCCCGACGTCATCTCGCCGATCGGATGATCCCCGGACGGATGCGCCTCGCGCGCAAAGGCCTTGATCCGGTCGAAGATCTTCTCGGCCTCGGCCTCCATGCGATCGGTGAGCGCCTCGACGTACCAACTGCCGCCGAGCGGGTCGGCCACGTTGGCGACGCCCGTCTCCTCCATGATCACCTGCTGGGTGCGCAGCGCGATCTGGGCGCTCTTGTCGGTGGGCAGCGCGAGCACCTCGTCGAGCGCGTTGGTGTGCAGCGAGTTGGTGCCGCCCAGGACGGCGGCGAGCGCTTCGAGAGCCGTTCGTACGATGTTGTTCTCGGGTTGCTGCGCGGTGAGCGACACGCCGGCGGTTTGAGTGTGGAACTTCAGCCACTGCGCGCGAGGGCTGGTGGCCCCGTATACATCTCGCATCCAGCGGGCCCAGATACGCCGTGCCGCACGGAATTTCGCGATCTCCTCGAAGAAGTCGATATGCGAGTCGAAGAAGAACGAGAGGCCCGGAGCGAACGCGTTCACATCCATGCCGCGCGAAAGGCCCAGCTCCACGTATCCGAAGCCGTCGGCAAGCGTGTAGGCGAGCTCCTGCGCCGCGGTGGATCCGGCCTCGCGGATGTGGTACCCGGACACCGACAACGGTTTGTACGCCGGGATATTCGCCGTGCAGTACTCCATCAGGTCACCGATGAGACGCAGGTGCGGTTCCGGCGCGAACAGCCATTCCTTCTGGGCGATGTACTCCTTGAAGATATCGGTCTGCAGCGTCCCGTTGAGGTGATCGATGGTGGCCCCCTGTCGCTCGGCTGCTACCAGGTACATGCAGAACACCGGGACCGCCGGGCCGGAGATCGTCATGGACGTCGTCACGCCGGCCAGGTCGATCCCGTCGAACAGCACCTCCATATCGGCCGCCGAGTCGATGGCCACCCCGCAGTGCCCGACCTCGCCGAGCGAGCGCGCATCGTCCGAGTCGCGTCCCATTAGGGTCGGCATATCGAACGCGACCGACAGGCCGTTGCCGCCCTCGGCGAGGATCATCTTGTATCTCTTGTTCGTGTCCACCGCGTTGCCGAACCCGGCGAACTGCCGGATGGTCCACGGCTTCCCGCGGTATCCGGTGGCGTGCAGCCCGCGGGTGAACGGGTACTCCCCCGGCCAGCCGATGCGATCGAATCCGGTGACGGAGTCCCCGGGCGGCGGGCCGTAGACCGGGTCCACCTCCAGGCCGGACAACGTCGTGAAGTCCGCGTCGCGTACCCGCCCGGCCGCCTCGTCGGCGTCGTATCGCTGTTGCCAGCCGCGGCGCCCCGCATCGATGGTGTCGGCATCGGTCGCGCGGTCGTCGGCCACCGGTTTCGCACTGGGCACTGCGTCCGGCTCCGCGTGCGACGTGTCGATCGTCATGGCAGTCCGCCTCCTCGGGCGCGGGAGCCGGGATCGCCGGCGCGCGCCGCATCGTGACCATCGAACGTGATCAGCGTGATTATTATGATATCCGACTATTGGACCTCCCATTACTTCGCTGGGTGAGCGCCTCCCACTACTTTGGCGACCCGGCACCCTTGCTACCGTCGAGCAATGACCATGAACGTCACCACGCCGCGGCTCCCGTTCGACCCGATCGCCAAGGCCGCCGAGACGTGGCGGCAGCGGATCGGCCCCAACTGGGCGATGAGCGCGGTGACGAACATCATGCGCGTTCAGCAGATCCTGCAGGCGTCGGTGGACGAGGCGCTCCGCCCGCACGGCCTCACCTTCGCCCGCTACGAGGCGCTCGTGCTGCTGTCGTTCTCGCAACGCGGCTCGCTGCCGATGCGCATGATGGGCGAACGCCTGCAGTTGCACCCGACATCGATCACCAACATCGTCGATCGGCTGGAGGCCGACGGGCTGGTGCGCCGGCTGCGGCATCCTTCGGATCGCCGCACCACGCTCGTGGAGATCACCGAGGCCGGCAAGGGCCGGCTCGGCCCGGCCACGGACGCCGTCATGGACGCCGATTTCGGCCTGGTCGGCCTGTCCGAGGCGGACGCCGACGCGCTGGGTGCGCTGCTCACGAACGTGCGCCGCGCCGCCGGCGATTTCGACTAGCGGCGGAGCCAGTCCAGGACGGTCTCGGCCGCGCGGTGGGCATCGAGGTCACCGTGTATGACGCTGTTCGCGGCCCGGTCCAGTTCGGCCCGCCCCGCCGGTTCGGCCAGCGCCCCGCGGAGCCGCTCCATGACGACCGATCGCACCGCGGCACCGGCGCGCCGCAGCTGCCGGTTCACCAGAGCACCGGACGACCGGAGGTAGGAACGGTGCCGGGCGAAGGCGTCAGCGAGTTCCGGAACTCCCGTGCCGTGCTCGGCGATCGTCAACAGCACGGGGATCTCCCAGCCGGGCTCGCGCTGCGCGGCGCCGGACCCACGTCCGAGGGCAACCACGGACCGGAGCTCACGGGCGGTGGTTCGCGCGCCCTCATGATCGGCCTTGTTGACGACGAGAATGTCCGCGATCTCCATGATCCCGGCCTTGGCCGCCTGCACCGCGTCGCCCATGCCGGGTGCGAGCACGACCGCGACGGTGTCCGCCTGGTTCATCACGTCGACCTCGCTCTGCCCCACGCCGACCGTCTCGATGATCACGACGTCATATCCGAGCGCCGACATCAGGTCGACGGCGGCCGGCGTTCCCGCGGACAGGCCGCCCAGGTTCCCGCGGGACGACAGCGAGCGGATGAAGACGCCGACGTCGGTCGCATGCTCTGCCATGCGGACCCGATCGCCGAGCAGTGCGCCGCCGGTCAGCGGGCTGGACGGGTCGACGGCGAGCACCGCGACTGTTGGGGCAGGCTGCCCGCCGTCGCTCGTTCGCAGATGGCGCAGCAGGGCGGCGGTTAGGGTCGACTTGCCGGCACCGGGCGCGCCGGTGATGCCGATGATGTGGGCCTCCCGCGACAGTCCGGTCAGGGGCCGCGCGACGAGCGCGGCATCCGGGCCGCCGTTCTCCACGATCGTCAGCAGCCGTGCCACGGCCCGGACAGAGCCGCTGCGCGCCGCAGCGATCAGCGCGGCAACGGTGCCCGTCACCGCGATCAGGCGGCGGACGGCACGGTCACGATCAATGCGTCACCCTGCCCGCCGCCGCCGCACAGCGCGGCGACGCCTCTGCCGCCGCCGCGGCGGCGCAACTCCAGCGCGAGGTGCAGCACCATGCGCGCCCCGGACATGCCGATCGGGTGTCCGAGAGCGATGGCCCCGCCGTTGACGTTGAGGATATCCTCGCTGATGCCGAGGTCGCGGGCCGACGCGATCCCAACCGCCGCGAACGCCTCGTTGATCTCGTACAAGTCGAGATCGGCCGGGCTCAGTCCGGCCTTCTTGCACGCGGCGCGGATCGCGTTCGCCGGTTGAAGCTGCAGCGACGAGTCCGGGCCGGCCACCACGCCGTGGGCGCCGATCTCGGCCAGGTAGGCGAGCCCGCGCCGCTCGGCCTCCGCCTTGTCCATGACGACGACCGCGCACGCGCCGTCGGAGATCTGCGAGGCGGACCCCGCCGTGATCGTGCCGTCGCTGCGAAAGGCGGGCTTGAGCCTGGCCAGCGTCTCCACCGTGGTGTCCGGCCGGATGCCCTCATCTGCGGATACCGTCATACTCGATCGGCGGCCCGGCACCTCGACGGGTTCGATCTCCTCCGCGAAGATGCCGGCGGCCGCGGCGGCGGCCGCGCGCTGGTGGGAGCGCGCCGAGAACGCATCCTGCTCCGTGCGGGTGAGTTCCGGTTCCCGATTGCGGTTTTCAGTCAACTCACCCATGGCGACGTCGGTGAAGACGTCCCAGAGGCCGTCATACGCCATGTGGTCGAGCATCGTTACGTTGCCATACCGGTAGCCCGAGCGAGAGTGTGGTAGCAGGTGCGGCGCCTGGGTCATCGACTCCATACCGCCGGCGACGACGGTCGTGAACTCACCGGCGCGGATCAACTGGTCGGCCAGCGCGATCGCGTCCAGGCCGGACAGGCACACCTTGTTGATCGTCAGCGCCGGAACCGACATGCTGATTCCACCGGCGACCGCGGCCTGCCGAGCGGTGATCTGGCCGCAGCCGGCCTGCAGCACCTGCCCCATGATCACGTAGTCGACCTCGCCCGGGTCGACGGCGGCCCGCCGGAGCGCCCCGCGGATGGCGACGCCGCCGAGATCTGTCGCACTGACGGTCCCCAACTCCCCGGACAGTCGCCCGATCGGCGTGCGTGCTCCGGCCAAAATCACTGTGCTTCCCATGGCTCAAACGCTAGCGCAGGGGTTGCCGATACGGTGTGCGCATGGGAGAAGAAGCTGCCGCCGCCACCGGGCTCGAGGGCATCGAGGTTCTCGCCGTCGACCACGTCGGCATCGCGGTGCCGGATCTCGATGCCGCAATCGCCTTCTACACCGGCGTTCTCGCGGGCGTCGTCGAGCATCGGGAGCACAACGCCGATCAGCAGATCGACGAGGCGATGATCGTTTTCGACACGAACGGCACCGCGGCGCGCATCCAACTGATCGCCCCCGCCGGCCCGGACAGCACCATCGCGAAGTTCCTGGACCGCAGCGGCCCCGGTCTGCAGCAACTGGCCGTCCGGGTCCCGGACGTTCGCATCGCGGCGGATCGGTTGCGCGCCAAGGGTTTGCGCCTGCTGTATGACGAACCGCGACGGGGTACGGCCGGCTCATCCATCAACTTCGTGCACCCGAAGGACGCCGGTGGGGTGTTGATCGAACTCGTGCAGGCGCCGTGAACTGGGCGTCTGCCGTGCAGCCCATTACTGTATGCGCATGACGTCCAATGGGAGCGCTGCGGCGCGGGAGCGGTTCAGTATCGTCCGCCGGGGTTACGCGCCGGACGAGGTGGCAGAGTACCTGGATCGTCTGGAGCGTGATCTCCAAGCGGCCGAAGGCGATCGCGCGGCCGCTGCGCGGCAGATGGCAGATCTCGCAACCGAACTCGCCGACGCGCATGCTGAATTGGCCGCGGCGCGCGCGAGTGCAGCGGACCTCCGTGCCGAGCTGGATCGACAGACCTCGCAGCCGATCACGATGTCGTCCCTGTCGGCGCGAATGCAGCGCATGCTGCAGATCAGCGAGGAGGAGTCTGCGGAGATCCGCGCGGCCAGCGACCGATACCGCGCGGAGACGCGCGCCAGGGCCGACGCCGACGCCGAGCGGATCCGCGCGTCCGCCGCGGCAGAGGCCGACCGCTTGCGTTCGGACACCGAGACCGAGGTCGCCGCGATGCGTGCCGACATGGAGGCGGAGGTCGCCCGGGCGCAGGCGGAGATCGCCGACCAACGCGCCGACATGGACCGAGCACGGACGTCGGCGTACGAGCAGGCGAAGCGGCTGGTGACAGAGGCTCACGCCGACGCCGAGGCGACGCTCACCGAGGCGCGCGAGCGCGCCGAACACCTGTCGGCGGCAGCCGCCGCGGACCGCGTGAAGCAGGAAGAGGACTACGAGCTGGCGATCGAGGCCAGGCGCCGCCAGGCCCATCGGGCGATCGTCGAGGCGGAGCAGACGTCGCGCGCCGACGCGGCGCACCGCATCGACCAAGCAAACACGCATGCGCGCAAGGTCGTCGAATCGGCCAACGCGCACGCCGAGGATCTCCTGCGCCGCGCGGCCGCGGAATCGCACCAGCGTGTGGCGGAAGCCGACGAGGCGGTGCGCAGACTCGTGACGATCCGCTCTGAGGTGCAGCAGCAGATCCTGGATCTCAGCGGTCGCCTCGCCGACGTGTCGGACATGATGGCGACGGTGCGAAAGGCGTTGGAGCCGCTACCGATCGAGGCCGGGCGCCCCGATGCCGGGGCATTCCCCGCGGACCCGGATATGACGACGATGCCGACGGCTGTGGCCGCGCTCACGGCAGCGCAAATGCCCTGGCAACCCCCGGCGCCACCGACGAGCCCGGAATGGGAGCAGGAGTCCGAGCCGGTGGAAACCGCTGCGGCCGCTGACGGTTCGGACGGCGACACCGCGGAAAGCGCCGCAGACGACTCCGCGGACGACATCTCGGAAACCACTGCGGACGACACTCCGGAGGACACCGCGGAGAACACTGCGGAGAACTCAGCACCGGAAACCACCCGGGTCGCCAAAGGGAAGAAACGGAAGCCCGCCGTGCGCAGCCGCTCCGCGACCGGTGACACCGACGATGCGGCAGCCAACGGCACCGCTGAGAACACCGCCTCGAACGACGCCGCCGAGGTCGCTGCTTCCTGATGCGTGTCGCCGCACTCGGTCCCAGACGCACGGGCCCGGGCACATTATTAGGCTGGCGACACAGTGACATAGGGGGTGGAGGTTCGAAATGCAGCGAGGCGTGGGGCTGTCCATCGGCGCCGCGGTGCTATCGGTCACCCTAGGAGTCCTCGTCGGCGTCGTGATCCACGCCGGGATGGTGCAGCGCGCGGAGTCGTCGTCGGCGGGAGCCACTACATCCGATACAGGCCCGACCACTACCGATTCGGCCGGATCTGTGCCGGGCACCACACCATCTCCGCCGACGGGCATCACCGGCACAGACGGCGTCACCGGCCCTGTCGCGCCGTCGACCGTGCCATCGACAGCACCATCAACGGCGCCGGCCACGAGCGAGGCGCCGTCGCCCGGCACCGACAGCGGTGGCACCGACAGCGGTGGCACTGGCAGCAGCGTCACCCAGAGCGGCGTCAGCAACACCGTTCCGAATGGCACCGTCACCGCCCCGACAAGCGCGCCGACCACCATTACGATCACCAGCACCGTCACCGGGAGCAACTCGCAGACCGGATTCAATGCCGCGTCCGCGCCCTGCGGCACGCTGGGTGCGGAGTCGTCGAGTTCGGACGGCACCACACTGTTCTGCCAACGCGATCAGTCGACCGGCACCTTGACATGGCGTGCGGTCGTGGCAGGCGGCGGGTGCCTCAACCAGTCGATGACGGGCGTGGGCAGCGACGGCAACAACTACATGTGCCAACTCGGTGCCGACGGCCGCAACCACTGGGTGCCGGCCGGCTGACCGTCCGCCCCTGAAATACCGCGGCGGGCGGCGTAGCCAGGCCGTCATACCGGCAGGAACGCCCCGAACAGGATCCAGGCGGTCACCGCGCACGGCAGTAGCGAGTCCAGCCGGTCCATCACGCCGCCGTGCCCCGGAACCAGCGACCCCATGTCCTTCACCCCGAGATCCCGCTTGATCTGGGATTCCGCGAGGTCACCGGCGGTGGCGACGAGCGCCATCAGCACGCCCAGCACGGCGCCCTGCCACCACAGCCCGTGCAGCAGCAGGGGCATGGAGATCGCGCCGCCGGCCGCCGCGGCGACGATCGAGCCGGCCATCCCTTCCCAGGATTTCTTCGGCGAGATGCGCGGCGCCATCGGATGACGGCCGGCGAGCACGCCGACCGCGTACCCACCGGTATCGGAACACACCACGGCGATCAGGAACACCATCACCCGCCCGAAACCGTCCGCGGGATGGACGAGCAGCGTCGCGAACGACCCGAACCCGCCGAGGTACACGACCAGGAACACGGACGCCGTCACATCCGCCAGATAGCCCGCCGCGCCGCCGGCGAGCCGATAGAACATGATCGCGAGCGCGGTCGCCGCGATCCCGATGGCCTGGGCCGCATGCCCCCACCACCAGGCGGTGACCACGGTCGCCACCACACCGACGGCGAGGGGCGCCCAGACGACGCCGATGCCGCGAGCGCGCTGCAGGGTGCCGCGCATCTCCCACACGGCGGTCGCCATCACGACGGCGATCAGGCCGACGAATCCCGGCCGCCACAACGCCAGCAGCGCGACCGCGACCGCGCCGACCCCGACCCCGACGGCGATGGCCATGGGCAGGTCGCGCCCGGCCCGCGGGGTGTGCTTGGGGGGAACCGCCGCGGCACCGTCGCTAGCTGCGGCGCCGTCACCGGCCGCACCGTCCCCCGGCGAGGCCCCGCCGTCCCCCGGCGAGGCAGAGGCGTAACCGTCCGGCTGCCCCGCCGGAGGCCCAGATGTCATCACGTTGCTCGCTACCGGGCCCGTCAGACCTCGAGCAGCTCCGCCTCTTTGTTCTTCACCAGCTCATCGACGTGCCCGGTGTAGCGGTCGGTCAGGCCCTGCAGATCCTTCTCCGCGCGCGCGGCCTCGTCCTCACCGACCTCGCCGTCCTTGCTCATCCGGTCGATCTCTTCCTTCGCCTTGCGGCGCACGTTGCGGATGGCGACCTTGGCGTCCTCGCCCTTCGACCGCGCGACCTTGCCCAGCTCGCGCCGGCGCTCCTCGGTGAGCTGCGGGAACACCACGCGGATCACGATGCCGTCGGTCGACGGGTTCACACCGAGATCCGAGTCCCGGATGGCCTTCTCGACGGCGTGCAGCTGCGATGCGTCATACGGTTTGATGATCGCCATGCGCGCCTCGGGGGTGGTGATCGTCGCCATCTGCGGCAGCGGGGTCGGCGATCCGTAGTAGTCGACCATGACGCGTCCGAACGTGCTCGCGGTGGCCCGACCGGTGCGCAGCGTGGTGAGGTCCTCCTTGACGACGCCTACCGCCTTCTCCATCTTCTCCTCGGCGTCGAGCAGGGTTTCGTCGATCATCGGATGTCAAGGTCCCTCTCGTGAGTGCCGGGTGTGGATCCAGGCGTCTAGTGGAGCCTACCGGGCTCGGCCATGTCGCAGCGATTCCGTCCGGTCGGCCGGGCTCCCGGCAGGAGCGGCGCCATCGCCTATGACGCTATTCCGGGGTGCGGACCAACGTCCCGACCGGCTCACCGGCCACCGCCCGGGCGATATTGCCCTCGGTGAGCAGGTTGAACACGATGATGGGCATCCGATTGTCCATGCAGAGGCTGAACGCGGTGGCGTCGGCCACCTGCAATCCGCGCTCCAGGACCTCACGGTGCGTGATCTCACCGAACATGCTCGCGTTCGCGACCTGCCGCGGATCGGCGTCGTAGACACCGTCGACGGCCTTGGCCATCAGCACCGCCTGCGCGCCGATCTCCAACGCCCGTTGCGCGGCGGTGGTGTCGGTGGAGAAGTACGGCATGCCGACACCGGCGCCGAAGATCACCACCCGGCCCTTCTCCAAGTGCCGGATCGCGCGCCGCGGAATGTAGGACTCGGCGACCTGCCCCATGGTGATCGCGGTCTGCACGCGGGTGTCCAGATCCTGCTCGCGTTCCAGGAAGTCTTGCAGCGCAAGGCAATTCATGACGGTGCCGAGCATGCCCATGTAGTCGGCCCGCGCCCGGTCCATGCCGCGCTGCTGCAGTTGCGCGCCGCGGAAGAAGTTGCCGCCGCCGATCACGATCGCTACCTGCACGCCGCCGCGCACCACCTCGGCGACCTGCCGCGCGATGGTGGACACGACGTCCGGGTCCACGCCGACGCGACCGCCGCCGAACATCTCGCCGCCGAGTTTCAGCAGCACCCGCTGCAGCGGGCGCCGGGCCGTACGCCCGCTATCGGCAACCTCGTCATCCTCGATCGCAGCATCCACTGGCGACATCTCGGCTCCCCTCTACGCGATCGCGCTACCCGGATTGTGCCCGGTGGAGGGATGCGAGCACATCCCCCCACCGGTGCGCCGCGGTCAGGCCGTGCCGACCTCGAAGCGTGCGAATCCGGTCACGGTGACGCCGGCCTCGGCCAGAACCGCGCCGACGGTCTTCTTGGAATCCCGCACCGAGGCCTGCTCCACCAGCACGGCCTCCTTGAAGAAGCCGTTCACGCGGCCCTCGACGATCTTCGGCAGGGCCCCCTCCGGCTTGCCCTCCTCACGCGCGGTGGCCTCGGCGATGCGCCGCTCGTTCTCGACCACCTCGGCGGGCACGTCGTCGCGGGTCACGTAGCGGGCGCGCAGGGACGCGATCTGCATCGCCGCACCGCGCGCCGCGTCGGCGGCCGCGGCGTCATCCCCGGTGCCCTCCACGGTGTAGGAGACCAGCACGCCGATCGCGGGCGGCAGGTCCGCCGAGCGCTTGTGCAGGTAGACGGCCGTCGGCCCGGCGAGGCGCGCGACCTGCTTGAGCACCAGCTTCTCGCCGATCTTGCCGGACAGCGCCGTGATCGTGTCGGCCACCGTCGCGCCGTCGATGCTCGCGGCGAGCACGGACTCGAGGGTGCCATCCGAGGCGGCGGCAACGTCCGCGATCTTCGCGGCGAGGCCCTGGAACTCGTCGTTCTTCGCCACGAAGTCCGTCTCGGAATTGAGCTCGATGATCGCATCGCCGCTGGCGGCGACCATGCCCTCGGCGGTGGTGCGCTCGGCCCGCTTGCCGGCATCCTTCGCACCCTTGATGCGCAGGATCTCCTGCGCCTTGTCGAAGTCGCCCTCGGCCTCGTCGAGCGCCTTCTTGCAATCCATCATTCCTGCGCCGGTCAAATCGCGCAGGCGCTTGACGTCGGCGGCAGAGAAGTTCGCCATGGTTCTTCCTTATGGTCGTTTCGCTGCAGTTGTTTCACCGCAGTCGTGTCACCGTGTTGTCGATGGGGTGGTCGCGAATATGACGATGTCCCGTGCCCGGGCCGGTTCGCCGGCCGATGCGCCCCGTGACCTCACCGGCCCGGACCGCGTGCGGCACGGGACGTCGTCATACCCGCCGTAACGTCGGTTACTCGGACTCGCCGACCAGATCCGGCTCGGCGGCTGGGCCCTCGGCGGCTGGGCCCTGCTCCTCTTCGTGGGCCGCGAGCATCTCGCGCTCCCACTCGGCGAGCGGCTCTTCGCCGGCGTCGACCGCGGCCGCGCCCGACCGGGCCAGCAGGCCCTCGGCGACGGCCTCGGCGACGACCTTGGTCAGCAGGGCGGCGGAGCGGATCGCGTCGTCGTTGCCCGGCAGCGGGTAGTCGACCTCGTCCGGATCGCAGTTCGTGTCCAGCACGGCCACGACCGGGATGCCCAGCTTGCGGGCCTCGCCGACAGCGATGTGCTCCTTCTTGGTGTCGACCACCCAGATCGCGCTCGGCACCTTGGCCATGTCGCGGATGCCACCGAGCGTCTTGGCGAGCTTGTCTTTCTCGCGGGTCAGCAGCAGCACCTCTTTCTTGGTGCGCCCGGCGAACTCGCCGGAGGTCTCCATCGCCTCGAGGTCCTTGAGCCGTTGCAGGCGCTTGTGCACGGTGGAGAAGTTGGTGAGCATGCCGCCGAGCCAACGCTGGTTGACGTACGGCATGTTGACGCGGGTCGCCTCGCCGGCGATCGCCTCCTGCGCCTGCCGCTTCGTGCCGACGAACAGGATCGTTCCGCCGTGCGCGACTGTCGACTTGACGAAGTCGAACGCGCGGTCGATGTAGCTCAGCGTCTGCTGCAGATCGATGATGTAGATGCCGTTGCGCTCGGTGAAGATGAAGCGCTTCATCTTGGGGTTCCACCGCCGGGTCTGGTGCCCGAAGTGGACGCCAGCGTCGAGCAGCTGGCGCATGGTGACGACGGCCATGCGGTCGTCCTTCCGTGAGGGCGCCCGGCGGCGCGGGCTGCGGCGTCGGCATCACGGCGGTGCCGTGGTGTCAACGTGCCTTAGCCTGCCCGGTGCAGACGCGTGTTTCGGTTGTCGCCGCCGGCCGGTTGGCGTGGCGGCCCTGGCGTCTCCGGATCGCCCCACCCGCGCTTGCCGATCGTGGTGATGGCTCACCGGAGCGGCACTGCGTGGGACCTCGGGGTGTTCCGTCCGGTGGTGTCCGGTTCCGCCGCAGGCCCTTTCGGCCATGACGACGGTCCCGGCCGGTACCGGCCGCGAGACGCGCGAAGTCAACCCGCGATGGCACGGGCTGCATGTATCAGGATACGGGACGCTCGGGCCCGGCGTGAACGCCTCGCGTGAGCGACGGGGGTGAACACCCGACCGGGCCGCCGGTGGTGCTCCGGGCGTTCCGTGAGTTGTCCCCCTGGGCGATATCGGTCCACATCCTCACGGGGCGCTGTCCGGGACAAGCCCGCGACGTCCAAGCTGACGGGATGCGCGTGGCCGCGATCACCGTCATACCCGTGCTCGCGCCCGCCGCGGGACCGGCGGCCGCGCCGTCTGCCGACGCCGCTGTTGATCCGACGCCTATGACGACGGAGCTCCCGGGCGGGGCCGGAGCGTTCTGGCTGCCGTTGCCGGCTCCGGCGGTGGTGCTGACCCCGTTCCGGCCGCCAGCCACCCGGTACGGCGCCGGGCACCGCGGGGTCGATCTGGCTGCCCCGGTCGGTGCCCGGGTGCGCGCCGCGGCGGACGGGGTCGTGATCTACGCGGGCGTGTTGGCCGACCGCGGCGTGGTGTCGGTGGAGCATGCCGGCGGGCTGCGCACCACGTACGAGCCGGTGGACGCTCTGGTCTCGGTCGGACAGGTCGTGTCCCGCGGCGATCTGATCGGCACCCTGGCGGCAGGCCATGCGACGTGTGCCCCGGCGTCCTGCCTGCACCTCGGTGCGCGCCTGCCGGATCGGGTCTATCTGGATCCGATGGCGCTCTTCGGCCCGTGGCGGGTGCGGCTCAAGCCCTGGGCCGGGCTCGGGCCGTGATCGCAGCTTTTGGGAAGGATTTGCAGTGGGGATTCGGCGATCGGCGACGAGCGATTGGGGACCCGACGATGAGGCGTTGGCATAATATGTGATGAGGGGTGATGGCATGCCTACTCGTAACGTCGTCGTGACGGAGCACCAGCAGGAACTCATCGAATCCCTCGTCGCATCCGGCCGGTACCAGAACGCGAGCGAGGTCCTCCGCGAGGGTCTGCGCCTCGTCGAACAACACGAGGCCGAAGGGGCCGAGAAGCTTCGATTGTTGCGCGAAGCGGTGCAGGCCGGATTCGCCGATATCGCCGCCGGCAGGTACATCGACATCGACGATCAGGGCCTCGATGACTATCTTGCGGCTCGCGGTGAGCGACGTGCCTCCGCCCGTTGATGGCTCGATATCGACTGTCACGCTCGGCACAGTCCGATATCGACGCGGCTCTGGCGTGGTCCCACGACACCTTCGGGCCGGCCGCGCGGCGCCGCTACCAAGGTCTTATCGCCGCGGCCATCCGCGACATCGCATCCGATCCATACCGGGCGGGCAGCAAGCCGCGGCCCGACCTCGGTGAGGGCATCCGCGCCTGGCATCTGATGCTCAGCCGAGACCGGTCGCGGACAGATCACGTCCGGCGTCCACGGCATGTGCTGTTCTATCGCTGGGACGACGGAATCGTCGTGGTCGGTCGAGTGCTTCACGACGCCATGGACGTCGCTCGTGACACCGGAGCCCCCGCCACCTGGGACTAGTGATCAGGCGCGCGGATTTGCCTGGGCGTAGACGGTGCGCAGCCGGTCCGCGTGTGTCAGTCGGGTAGCTGCTCGCGACGGGAGGCCTGATCAAGATCGATCCCCATGACCTCGGCGACGCGGTTCAGATCGACGTCCCAGCAGAGGAGGGTAGCTGAGCGGCGGAGGGCAACGGCGGCGATCAGGCAGTCGACCATGCCGCGCGGCGTGACCCCAGCGCGGCGGCACCTGCGATAGATGCGGGCAGCCGCCTCGAAGTCGGTCACCGGGTCGACAGGTAATAGGTCGAACCGCAAGAGCAAGCGGCGGAGGTCGTGTTCGCGGCGGTCGCTGCGGGCACCGACCAGTACCTCCATCACCACGGGTTCGGTGACGACCAGCGGGCCCTCCTGCTCGATGAGGTCCGTCAGGCGCCGATCGACCGCGCTGCCGGTGGCACGGTCGTATTCGACCCACGCGGACGTATCCGCCAGTATCACGCAGCATCTCGCGGCGGAGCATCGACCGGAACTGCGTCGATGGCCCGGGCGCCCCGCATCGCGAGCGCCTCATCTCGGGTCATCGGTCGGCCGGCAAGGTGCCGCAGCGCGAGGTCGACGGCCTCCGTCTTCGTATGGACGGCGTAACGATCCATGATCGCACGGACGTAGGTGTCCTCGATCTCGATGTTGGTACGCGTCTTCGCCATACACGTATCCTACGCGTGTCGTGTATATCGCGTGTATTTGTGCGCAGAGGACCGCCGAGATCGCCGTGCCGCATCGCCGGATCGGCCCGGCGCTACGCGCGGGGGTGGGCCTGGGTGTAGATCTGCACGGCGGCGGGTGGCTGCGTTCGGTCTTGAACTTCGGCGCCGCCACCGTGCCGAGCTATACCCAGGCTGCATGCGAGGCGGGCCCCATGTCCCGGCCTCCTAATGCGGATCGGATGCGGCGGTGTGCCACTGAACGTAGACGTTGTCTGGCGGGCAGTCCCATTGTTCGGCAGCGCTCGTGCGCAGAGCCGCGGTTGCGGCGGAGCGCGCATTTTCGGGCCTGCTTCGACCGTAGATGTCTACGACGACGAATCTCGTCGTGTCGCCGTCGCCGTCGCAAGCAGCAGCAGCGCTGACATGCTGGGCGAAAGCACCCCCTGGGGGAAGTCCGAGCGCTTCGGCGACCGTCCTAGCGATGTGCGTGCATGCCCTCGCTGTGGACCCCGGCGGGGGCTCTGCGGTGACGGTGATGAATGGCATCGTCAGCTCAGCTGCACCGAACGGGACAAGTGCTGTGGTCTGTCCGAGTCCCGACCGACGCTGTCGGCGAGCGTCAGGGCGAGCCGGTGGACCGCGACAATTTGGGCCAATGGGTCGAGGTCGGGTTCCCACACGGTGGCGCCTGTCGACTGAACGGACTCCCGTACGAAAGCGGGTAGCGGGTCCAGTGACCACACGAGCGTGTGCGGCCCGGCAGCGGCGATGGGCCCATGCTGGTACTCCATGACCGCATATGCCTCGGTCCAGGCTCCCGCCGATTCGCGGCATTTGAGTGCTGCCTCGTGGGCAAGTCCAATCGTCCAGTCGGTCCCGAGGAACACCACGTGCGAGGGCAGTACTCGAGGCATTTTCAAATCGAGGGCAGCCCTCGCCTGATCCGGAAGATCGGTGAGATTCTCGCCGAGACTGGCTCGCAGCAAGGTCAGAGCCGAAGTTGCGAATCGAGTCTGGACGACCGACTGCTCGTCCGCGTAGTCCAGTAATATCGTCTGGTCGCACATAGTCGCGATCGGTGTGCCCGGCTCACCGACAATGCCGACAACAGCGGTCTTCCCGTGGAATTGTTCGACGACTCTCACCACATCGCTGGTCGTGCCCGATCGCGATAGAACGACAAGCGCTTCTGCCGGATCAACGTAAGGGATTTCGGAGGCGATCGCGGCACGGGTACGGCCGAGGCCTGCGGAATTGCGGCGACGTGCGTAGGCCTCGCCGATGTAGTAGGAGGTTCCGCACCCGACGAACAGAACCGGCTCGCCGGCCGCCGGAAGCAGCGGTGTCGTGTCGCCGGCCTCCGCGAGGACCCTGGTCCAGATGTCTGGTTGGCTCGCCACCTCGGCCTGTGTGATCGCCCCGAGCGGGCGGGCATCCGGGAGAAGCGCTTTCCTCTCTACTGTCATCGTTGGTGCTCCTGTTCCCTAGGTTCGGTCGCGCATGCCTTGTCGTGGCCCGCGTGCAGTCGAGTGGGCGTACGCAGGTGACCGGTGCCGCCCATCGCACTCACGGCGTCGGTTCCGCACGCGACTCCACGGGCAAGGGCACGATCCGGACGTTGGCCAGCAAGCACCGCCGCGAGGAATCCTGCATTGAAATTGTCGCCAGCCCCGGTGGTGTCGACGATTTCGGTTACGCGGCCGGATTCACGTACCAGTTCGTGCTCGGTGACCCATGCGGCGCCCTCCGCGCCGAGCTTGAGGGCGATGCCGGGGCCACGCGCCGCCAGGAAGCGAGCCGCCTCGACCGGATCGTCGGTCGATAGGCCGAGCCGCCGTGCGAGTTGCTGACACTCCGCCGCATTCGGCAAGAGGTAGGTCAGATGTGGGAGCAGGCTTTCTACGGCGATCCAGTCCGCTGCCGGGTCCCATCCCGGATCCAGCGAGGTCGTGCCTCCCGAGACGCGTACCTTCGCGAGCAACTCCGGAAGCCCGGAATGCAACCCCCGCTGGAGATAGAACGAGCTTATGTGGACGTGGCGTGCTCGGGAGAGCAGATGTTCCGGAACGTCCTGCACACGCAGTTCGCTCATTGCACCGAGAAACGTCATCAACGCTCGGTCGCCGTCAGGCCGGGTGAGAACGATCGTCATACCCGTGGCGACCTGCGGGCGGACCAGCACTCCGGACGTGTCGACACCGTGTCCGGCCAGGAGACGGGTAGCTAACTCACCAGCTTCATCCGCGCCGACCGTCGCGCAAAGCGCAACGTCCATGCCTTGGGCCACAAGGCTGGCGGCCGTGATAGCGCCGGAGCTGCCCAGGGTCATGCGCGCCCGCGCCACGAGCTGCTCGACCTGCCCGAAGACCGGCGGTCCGTCGCACGCCACGACAACGTCGGGGTTGAGCTCGGCGAGGACAAGCACGTCGAGGTGTGCGGCAGGCATGGCGTCGTCCTTGGGCATTCGAACGCAGGAAAGTCTCGGCGATCGGACAGTACGGCCAGCCGAGGCACCAGGTCAAGCACGACCGAGCATGATTCAGCCATAATTAATCATTTGTTCGCTCACTCTTGACTGACTGGATCGCCCGGTGCACACTTCTTCGTCGAGGCCGCCGACGGGCGCCAGAGGCCGTCGCGCACTGACCAGGAGGCAAACCATGACCGTTACGCGTCGCGCGTTCCTCAGCGGATCGCTAGGCGCTGCCGCGCTGCTGGGCCTTGGCGCGTGCAGTTCGCCGAACTCCAACGCCGGCACCGGCCAGACGTCGGCCGGGCAGACGTCGGCAGGGCAAGGCAGCACCGGCAGCGGGAGCACAAAAAGCGTCGGAAAGCCCAGTGGGACACTGACTTTCGCATTCTGGGGAGGCAGCGCCGGTGAGACCGCCGGGTTCACCTACGCGAAGAAGCAGTTCGAAGCCGCGAATCCCGGCACCACGATCAATCTGAAGGTCGTCCCGTATGACGGATTCTTCTCGGGCATCGATCGCGGCATCCAGGCGGGGAACGCACCGGACATCTTCCGCGTCGACTACACGACCATTGGCAAGTACAGCAAGAACGGTGTCCTGCTCGACGTAAGTCCGTACTTCACGAACGCCGAGATCGATCAGTTCCTCCCCGCGCTCTGGGACGCTATCAAACACCAGGGCGTGCCGTACGGCGTGCCGCATCAGACGGACACGACGTGCGTGGTGTACAGCAAGAAGGCGTTCGAGGCAGCGGGCATCACGTCCGTCCCAACCTCTCTGGATTCTGCGTGGACCTGGGACGAGTTCTCCGCCGTGGCGCAGAAGCTGCAGTCGACCTTGCCACACAACAAGTTCCCATTCGCCTACGACTGGACACAGGCAGGCGCCTTCCGTTGGCTCTCCTGGCTGTACCAGGCTGGTGGGACCCTGTTGACGCCCGACCTGAGTAAGTGCGCCCTGCCCAGCAGTGCCGGAACCAAGGCGCTCGAGTACACCCAGAGTTTCTTCGCGAAGAAGTGGGTGCCGGCGAACAACACAATCAAGACGAGCACCTACTCGGACAATTTCTTCCTCAGCCAAACGGTGCCGATGACGTTCGTCGGTGACTTCTTGGTGCCCGAACTGGCCGACCCTGCGAACGGATACAAGGGTGGCGACTGGGGCGCCACCTTCATGCCGCGCGATGTTGCCGCTGCGTCCGATTTGGGTGGTAACGCGATCGTCGCCCTCAAGAACACGAAGAATCCTGATCTCGCTGCCGCGTTCTTGAAGTTCCTTGTCAGCGAGGACATCATGAAGTATTTCTGCGAGCAGGCCGTGGAGTTGCCCACCCTGAAGACCTTGGTGAACGAGCAGCTGAACTACGCTTTCCGGCCCGACGTGGTGAAGGTCTGCGCTCAGCAGGCGACCACGATCAGCGACACCATCGTGAAAGAGTGCACCATCGCCGGCTTCGCCGACATCAACACCGCGCTGGAGGACCAGCTCGAATTGGCCTTCCACGGCCAAAGCGCTCCGGCAACGCTGGACGCGATTGCGACAAAGGTAAACCAAGCACTCGGGTCGTAGAAGTGACACGATGGTGACCCATACAAAAGTCGCCCCAGGCTCGGCTCTCGCGACCGCCACAAGGGCAGGAGTTGATCTAGTGCCGCAAGGGACGTCCTACAAGCCGCGCCGGCAGGGTGCGTACACGCACGGCCAGACCGCGGCCGCCTCACTGTTCCTGCTGCCGAATCTCGTCCTGGTCGGCCTATTCTTGCTGGTACCGCTGGTGCTAGCCTTCGTGATCAGCACCCAGAAGCTGGGCTCGCTCGGCTCGCCACAGTATATCGGTATCGACAATTTCATTACTCTTTTCCGAGACACCATCTTCTGGGAGACGGTTTGGAACACAGCTGTCTTTACAATCTTTACGGTTCCCGTCGGCATGGTCATTGGTCTTGGCGTCGCTCTGCTTCTCAACAGCGTGCTCCCTGGACGCACGCTCTACCGGTCGATCATATTCCTGCCGCTTGTAATCTCGGGCGTGGCCACCGGCGTCCTCGGATCGTGGATGTTCGACCAATACAACGGCTTTTTCAATAAATTTCTGCATGCGATCGGTATCACTGGCCCCGCCTGGCAGTCCGACGGCAAGTGGGCGATGATCTCGCTCATCCTGGTCACGCTGTGGCAGCGCGTCGGTTTCGACATGCTCATTTACCTCGCAGGGCTACAAGGCATCAGTCCGGATCTGCTGGAAGCTGCGAAAATCGACGGCTCGAGCGCTTGGCAGCGACTCCGGCATGTGACGGTTCCGCTGCTCGGGCCATCGACCTTCTTCTTACTCATCATGAATATCATCTACTCGTTCCAGGTCTTCGACACAGTCTGGGCGCTTACCCGGGGTGGCCCAGACTTCTCAACCACGACCGTCGTGACCTACGCCTACCGCGAGGCGTTCGACGACCACGGGCCACAGCAACTCGGCTACGGCGCCGCCGTAGGTGTGTTCATTTACCTGATCACGCTGGCGATCACCGTCATTCAGTGGCGATTCAGCCGCACCCGCGACGAAGCCGGCTGAGCAGGAGGGGACGATGGCAATTTTCACACCTGCGTATACGCCCGGGGTGCGCAATGTTCGTCGCCGCGCGCGAGGCCGCTTCTTCGGACTTCGGCTGAGCTTGGCAATAGTCATCACGCTGGTGATGGTCTTCCCGCTCTACTGGATGATCATGACGGCGGTCTCACCGAGAGTGGATCTGTATCAAAGCGGCCTGCATCTGTGGCCCAGTCATTGGACCTGGGACAATTTCACCCTGCCGATCAAGCAGTTTCCTGTCTGGCAGTGGTTCCGCAATTCGGCGGTGATCACCATCGCGGTCACCGTCATTACAGTGATTGCCAACCTGCTCGCCGGCTATGCCTTCGCCAAGCTGCGGTTCCGCGGGCGGAACGCGCTGTTCCTGTTGCTGCTGTCGACCATGATGATCCCGGTCCAGGCCATTATGGTCCCGCAGTTCCGTTTGTCTATCGATCTGGGGCTGTTCGGCAATCTCTGGGCCGTGATCCTGCCCGAGAGCGCTACCGTGTTCGGCATCTTCCTCGCGAGGCAGTTCTTCCTCGCCGTCCCGGACGAACTCATCGAGGCTGCGCGTAGCGATGGAGCCGGCCAACTGCGAATCTTCGTGAGTATCGTGCTGCCGCTCTGTAAACCACTGATCGCCGTCCTGACCCTGCTGACGATGCTGTCCGAATGGAACGCTTTCGCTTGGCCGCTGGTTGTGCTCTTCGGCAACGATCAGTTGTTCACCTTGCCGATCGGGATGGTGACCGACCTACAGGGGCAGTACACGTCGAACTATGGGGCACTGATGGCGATGAATCTGCTGATGATCGCGCCGATGGTGATCCTGTTCGTCGCGTTCCAAAGGTTCTTCGTCCAGGGACTGGCTCGAAGTGGTCTGAAATGAGCGTCAACTACTTGTCGACGCTGACGTTCGACGATGAGTGGCTTGCTGCCTTGCGGCGTCGCTCACCAGGAGTGCAGATCACCCAGCTTCCCGCGGAGCAGGCCGGTGATATCCCGGACCGCGTCTGGGCAGACGTGGACGTCCTGCACACCTCCACCATGTTCCCGGATCTCACCGCGGCACCACGCCTTCGCTGGGTGCAACTCGACACGTCTGGCGTTGATCACCTTCGTGGGACGCCGCTGTGGCACTCCGACCTGGCGATCACGACGATCGGCGGGGTCTCGCCGGTGCCACTGGCCGAATACGTGATGTTTGCCGTCTTGGGGTCAGCTCATCACTTGCCGGCGCTGCTGGACGCACAGAACCGACATGACTGGCCGACGCCCGCACGACGGTGGCAGACCATGCTGCCCCGGCCGGTGGCTGGTGCGACGATCGGCATTGTCGGCTACGGCCGTATCGGAAGGGAAATCGGCCGATTGGCCCGGGCGCACGGAATGCAGGTGCTTGCGGTGAACCGCACCGGACGCCTGCATCCTGCCGCCCGAGACACGGACCAGGTCAACTTCGCCAGCGGTGACGACAGTGGAGCTGACATCGAGTTGTTCGCATCGAATCGCCTGAAGGAGGTGCTGGAGCGTTGTGACTTCGTCGTCATCGTTGTCCCGCTCACGGAGCAGACGGGCGGCCTCCTTGATCGTGAGATGATCGCCGCAATCAAACCGGGAGCGACGTTGATCAACGTGTCCAGAGGCGGCATCGTAAACGAGTCCGCGTTACTTGAAGCGCTGAATAGCGGGGCGATCTCAACCGTCGTACTGGACGTATTCGAGGAGGAGCCCTTGCCGCCCAACTCGCCGTGGTGGAGTGAGCCAAACGCGTTCGTCACACCGCATGTCGCAGGCCTGGCGCCACGATACGCGGAACAGGTGCTGGACATCGTGGCGGAGAACCTCAACCGGTTCGTGGCCGGGAAGCCGCTCCTCAATCTCGTCGACCGGGCGCGAGGATACTGACATGCTCAGCCTCGACCGCCAGCGACGACTTCTGCAACTCGTTCGCACCAATGGGTACGGCAACGTCGTCGAACTGGCTGACATTCTTGGCGTCAGCCCGTCGACGGTGCGTCGAGACCTGCGACACATGGATCAGCGTGGACTGATCGCCAGAGTCCACGGAGGAGCCAGCGTTCTAGACGCTGTCACCGAACCGCTACTCGTCTCCCGGGCAGCGGAGCGCAGCGAGCAGAAACGCCGTATCGGCCAGGCGGCCGCGGGCCGCGTTCCATCCGGCAGCACGATCTTGATCACGGGCGGCACCACCACCGAAGCGATGCTGCCCTTCTTGGCGGGGAGCGAACGGCTCACTGTCCTCACCAATGGTCTCAACATCGCCTACCACTTGGCACGCTATCCCGAAATTTCAGTCGTCGTTCTCGGTGGTGTGCTGAGGCATGACGAAATGTCACTGCTCGGTCCGATCGCGGAGCAAGTACTTGCCGAGTTTCGAGTCGACGTTGCATTCTCGAGCGCCTTCGGTATCTGCGCCGATGACGGCATGTCCGGTGCCAACGTCGCTGAAGCAGGGACGGACCGGCGGATGCTCGCGGCGGCAGACTCGCTGATCCTGCTCGCGGACGGATCCAAGTTCGACCGCAAGGGGCCGGTGCGCTTGGCCAGCGTCGAGCAAATTGATTGCGTGATCACGGACCATACGGCCCCATCCGAGTCTCTCAAGGAACTAAGTCGGCGCGGCGTCGAGGTCGTCGTCTGCGACGACGATCGGAAAGGAAGCAAACGTCAATGAGCCCAGAGCTGGAATTGCTCCGCGAATGCCAGAATCGCGCGCTCGAGCGCGAGGGCATTCCCATGGTGCTGAGCCTGGTCGACGAGGTACACGAGCAGCCGTCGCCCGTCCAGGACTGGGCTCGCGCCGATGGGCAACAAATCGCCGCTAAGCTCGACAACTTCCGTGCCGCGCTACTTCCGCACAGCCGCAACGACGATATGGGATGCGTCATAACCGTGCTGCAAGTTGGTTCCTACGCGGACTTTGGACGCGAAGGGGGGCAGCTGTGACGCTCACCTATACCGCGCACCGCGACGCTATCGCCAGCGGACGGTTCATTCGAGTCGTTAACTACCACAACACGCCAGCTTCGAGCCGCAAAGCCCTGCGAGAAGAACTCGAAAGGTACTCGAAACGGTTTGCCTCGATCACCCTCGGTGAGCTCGACGAATTTTTCGCCACCGGCCGCTGGCGTCAGGAACGCCCTGGTTTCATACCGGTCTTCTACGAGGGTTACCGCAATAGCGCACAGGTGGCCGGGCCGGTGTGCGACGAGCTGGGCCTGACAGGCTGGTTCCCGATATGCACGGGTTTTGTCGACTGCCCGACGGCAGAGCAAGAAGCTTATGCGCGGTCGCACCACATCGGGCTGGTTGCCGAGGATCTCGAAACCCCTGGCGCCCGCCTGGCGATGACCTGGGGCGAGATAGCTGCGCTATCGCAGCGGCATGTGGTATCCCCGCACACTGCGTCGCATTACGGGATCGCAGACGTGAACACGGCAGAAGAATTCGACCGGGAGATCTTCGAGCCCAAGCGAAAGATGGACGCAGTAACGGGGCAGTCTGCGCCGGCATTCGTGTGGCTGCACGGTACTCAGCACGGGATGAGCGAGCGACACGATCGAGCGCTGCAGCAAGCTGGGTACCGTTACCAGATCAGCAACACGATGATCCACCGAATTGCTTAAGGCGCCATGGTCGCGTCAGCGCCGATGTAGAGAGGTGCCCGGCTGCGCCCACGCACGCGCGTAGATCCGCTGAGGCGCGCGCACCGCATCGTGGTCACAGTTGAGCCAACCGTGATAAAGCGCCGTGCCGCGCCGCACAATCACGTCTATCCGTCCGCCA
>JAFIHI010000116.1 GCA_017848755.1 Nakamurella sp.
CTCCTGTCCGGCGGGCGGCGAATCGCGGCGCCGAGCGGCGATAGCGGCGACGGCGCCACGATTCTCACCGAACGCGCCTACGATCGATCGTTCTCGGTGGCGGACACCGGGTTCTGGCAGGCGCATGAGTCGGCCGCCACCGTGCTGTGCGGCGCGGTCGACGACGCCTTGGCGCACGTGGACCTGTGGGGCCGGGCGACGTGGGACCTCTACGGCGGGGTGGGCCTGTTCGCGGCGGTGCTCGCCGAACTGGTCGGGCCGGAGGGTTCGGTGGTCAGCGTGGAATCCGACCGTGTTGCCTCGGATCTCGCGGTGCGGAATCTCGCGGATCTGCCCCAGGTCCGGACGGTCGCTGCGCGGGTGGACCGGTTCCTGCGCACCGGGGCCGGCGAGGCGCTGGGCCGGGTGGGGGCGGTGGTGCTGGATCCACCGCGGTCGGGTGCGGGCGCGGGGGTGTGCCGCGCCATCGCTTCGCGCCGGCCGAGCGTGATCGTCTACGTTGCCTGCGACCCGGCGGCCCTGGCCCGCGACGCAGCGACGCTGGCCGGCGCGGGCTACCGGCTGGACGCGCTGCGGGCGTTCGACGCGTTCCCGCAGACGCACCATGTGGAGTGCGTCGCGAGCTTCATTGCGGCGTAGGCGTTGTCGCTGTGTCGCCGGTGCCGCGTGCCTGCCCGGCCTGCCAGGCGAGGAGCTCGGCGGGCCGGTTGGTGAAGATCCCGTCCACCCCGGCCGCGGTGAGCCGCGCCCATTCGTCCGGCCGGTCGGCCGTCCACGGGATCACGGCGATCCCGGCGGCGTGGAGCCTTCCGATGAGCGCGGGATCCGCCAGCACGTCCGCGACGCTGGGGTTGTAGGTGATGGCGCCGAGGCGCCTGCAGTCGCCGACGGGGTCAGCGCCGATCGTCTCCACCAGCAGACCGACCGGCTCGTCCGGCAGCAGCGCCCGCACGTGCCAAAGAGCCGACACCTCGAAGGATTGCAGCACCACACGTCCGCGCGCGTCCGCGGCGTCGATGTCGGCGATCACGGCACGGACCTGGTCCTCGGTGTGCTCGCCCTTGATCTCGAGCAGAAGCCTTCGCTCGCCCGTCATCTCGGCGAGCAGCTCAGCCAGTATCGGGATCCGCGCCCCGGCGAACGACGCGCCGAACCAGGACCCGGCGTCGAGCGCCGCCAGGTCGGCGGCGATATGCGACCGGACGTCGCCCGTCCCGTCGGTAGTGCGGTCGACGGCGTCGTCATGGATGAGGACCCTGGCGCCGTCACGCGTCGGCTGGACATCGGTCTCGCACCATTGCGCACCGTCCGCCCAACCCCTGCGGAACGCAGTCATGGTGTTTTCAGGCGCGGCGGCAGACGCCCCGCGATGTGCGATGACGATGGGCGCTGCTCCGTTGCGGAGGAGAGGTTCGCGAGGCGCCATACTCGAGGACGCTACGCCGGCCGGGGTTCAGGCGGGACGGTGGGCGGGCCGCCGCATGCCTCCCGGATCACCGTGGCCGCGTCTCATTTCTCACATCCGTGGTGGTCAGGGCTGCGCTTTCGGCTCTATAAACTGGAAAAGCTGCGTTTGCATAGGAGGACATGGGTGCTGCGGGATCGGTTGGTCAGCGGCCAGACGACCCTCAGCCGTATGTGGCTTCTCTCGGTGGTCGCCGTGGTCCTCGGCCTCGTCGGCGGCGGCGCGGCCGTCGGCCTGTTCAGGCTGATCAGCCTCATGACGCACCTCACGCTGCTGGGTGACGTCGGCTTCAGCCTGCCGTCACTGCGCGGGTACCACCCCACGCCGTGGCTGATCGTATACGCCGTCGCCGGCGGGCTGATCGTGTCGCTCTTCGCCGTCTGGGCGCCGGTGATCCGCGGCCACGGCATCCCCGAATCGATGGAGGCCATCCTCGAACGCGACAGCCGTATCCGTCCGCGTGCCGCGATCGCCAAGCCGCTGTCGGCTGCCGTCACCATCGGTACCGGCGGGCCGTTCGGGGCGGAAGGCCCGATCATCGTCACCGGCGGGTCCGTCGGCTCCCTACTCGGGCAACTGCTGTCCGTTTCGCCTGCAGAGCGCAAGATCATGCTCGCGACAGGGGCGGCTGCGGGCATGTCCGCGACGTTCAACACACCCATTGCCGCGGTGATCCTCGCGATCGAGCTGGTGCTCTTCGAGCGCTCGCTTCGGGTCATCGTCCCGCTGTGCATAGCCAGCGGGGTGGCTGCGGCCATCCATGTCGTGGCGTTCGGCTCGGAGCCGCTGTTCATGGTCGCGACGAAGCTGCACGTCAGCCTCACGCATCTGCCGTTGTACGTCGTCGTAGGACTCGCCTCCGGGTTGATGGCGATCGTGCTGAACAAGGGCTTGTTCGCGATGGAGGCGGCCTTCCGGCGGCTACCGATCAACATCTTCTGGTGGCCCGCGATCGGCGCCCTCGGATTCGCGCTCATCGGCCTCGCGGTCCCGCGGACCCTCTCGATGGGCTATTCAGTGATCATCGACACGTTGGCCGGGCGTTTCACCGCGGGCATGCTCGCCGTGCTGCTTGTCGCGAAGCTGCTGTCGTGGCTGATCGCCCTGGGATCGCAGACATCCGGCGGCACACTCGCCCCCATGTTCCTGGTGGGTGCCACGATGGGCGAGCTCCTCGGCGATGCCGTCAACGCCGTCTTCCCGAGCTGGCACGTTTCCCCGGCCGCGTTCGCACTGGTCGCCATGGGGGCGACCTTCGGTGCGGCCACTAAGGCGGTCTTCGCGGCCGTCGTCTTCGCGGCCGAAGTCACCGGTGAATACACCATGTTGATCCCGCTCATGATCGGCGCCGGGTTCGCAGAACTGGTCGTCGAGGCGGTGCTTTCCGACCGCATGATGACGGAGAAGCTGTCGCATCGCGGATTCCGGGTGGAGTTCCGCACGGTGGTCGATGCCCTTCGGACCAGGGTCGCGCGACAGGTGATGCGCGGGCCCGAATGGGTGCGATCGGACGCCGGCCTGCAGCAGGCGCGGAACATGCTGGTGCATTTGGGGATCGACACGATCGCCGTCGCCGATGCCGATGGCCGCTACCTCGGAACGGTGACCTCCGCAGCCCTCGACCATGTCGCTGCGACCGCGAATCGGGCGGCCTCGCCGCCGGGTGCCGGCATCGTCGCCGGGGACCTCGCGAGCGGCTCGCTCGACCCGGTGCGGCCGGACGAATACCTCTCCGAGTCGTTAGAGCGTTTTCTGGCGCATCCGGTGGATGCCCTGCCGGTGGTGCAGGACGGCTACGTGGTCGGTCTGCTGACGCAGAC
>JAFIHI010000016.1 GCA_017848755.1 Nakamurella sp.
CACGATCAGCACCAGGATCGCGGCGATGAATATGTTCCAGGTGAAGAGCGGCATCCGCCACATGGAGATGCCCGGGGCGCGCAGACAAATGACCGTGGTGATCATGTTGACGCCGCCGAGAATGGTGCCGAGTCCGGACACCGCCAGGCCCATGATCCACAGGTCGCCGCCGACCCCCGGCGAGTTGGTGGCATCGGCGAGCGGCGTGTACGCCGTCCAGCCGAAGGCCGCGGCCCCGCCCGGGGTGACGAACCCCAGCATCGCCGTGATCGCGCCGAACAGGTACAGGAAGTACGCGAATGCGTTGAGCCTGGGGAATGCGACATCCGGTGCGCCGATTTGCAGCGGCAGCACCAGGTTCGCGAAGCCGAACACGATCGGCGTGGCGTAGAACAACAGCATGATCGTGCCGTGCATGGTGAACAGCTGGTTGTACTGCTCGTAGGACAGGAACTGCATGCCCGGCCGCGCCAGCTCGGCCCGCATGAGCATCGCCATGAATCCGCCGATCATGAAGAACGCCAGCGTCGTGGCCATGTACATCATGCCGATCTGCTTGGGATCGGTCGTCCGCAGATAGTTCAGGAACTTCGACCCGCGCGGCACGTGCGGGTACGGGTAGGGGCGAGATGCGACCGGTCGATTCGTGATAGCCGTCATGGAGGCCTCCGGTTGTCAGGCGGTGCGCACCCCACTGCGGCACGCAATCCAGCGCTCGCGGGGCAGACACAGCGCACCGAAGAGCGTGCCGTGCCGTTGCCGGGCGGGTCCTGTGGTTCTTGTACTACGCGCCCCGGACGGCCGAAGGCAAGGGATACGACAGGTTTTCACGAACTTTTCCTGCGGCGCCGTGGCCGGGGAGCGGCCTGTCGCGCAGAGGGCGTGCGCATCCGTGGCAGGCTGGAGCCATGGGTGACGAGGTCGGGCGCACAACTGCGTGGTACTACTGCCTGCGCCATCGCACGGTCGAGCCGGAAGGCGTGTGCAAGGCGACGGATCGCCTGGGCCCGTACCCGGATCCGGACGCCGCCGCACATGCGCTCGAGACATTTCGGGAACGCGAGGAGCGGCTGGAGGCCGAGGATCGGCAATGGGCCGAGGGCGCCGGCGCGGAGAGTGACACGGGCCCCGTCCGGGGCGGCGACACAGGCCCCGTCCGGGGTAGTGGTCCGGCGGCGGGGTGACGGTGCGCGGTGGGGCACAGCGGCTCCGCGCCGGGCGCCATCATGATCGGATGGCATGATCGCCAGCATGCGTTTGACTCGCGAACAGCGTCATGATCGTTTCGGCCGTTTCCGAGCCGGCCAGATCGGTCGGCGGCGCATGCTCGCGGTTTGCGTCGTCGCGGCACTTCTCGTCACGTCGTGCAGCAGTGCGCTGACCGGCACGCCGATTCGGGCCGACCAGGTGTCGCCGAGCACATCGCCGACGGGGACCGAGTCGGCCGGGAGCGAGCCGACGAACCAGATCACGGAGCCTGCGACTCCGGGAACGAGCGAGGGCACCTCGTCGTCATCACCGGGCGCTTCGGGGCTGGACAGGTTCTACACCCAGACGCTCGCGTGGGGCGGCTGCGAACAGTACGCGATGACGTCCGGAGACAGGGCCGCCTACGCGAGTTCCAAGGTCCAATGCGCCCGCCTCACGGTGCCCCTGGACTACTCGAAGCCCGACGGCACGACGATCACTCTGGGCGTGCTGCGCCAACAGGCGACCGGCAAAAAGATCGGGTCAGTGGTCTTCAACCCGGGCGGGCCCGGAGCGTCCGGCATGTCGATCGTGGCGACGCTCGCCCAGTACGGCGTCGATCCGGGCCTGGCCGCACGCTTCGACTTCGTCGGGTTCGATCCGCGCGGCGTCGGCGCTTCGCAGCCCACGATCTCCTGCCAGACCGACAAACAGCGCGACAAGGACCGGGCGGAGAACTGGCCGGGATTCATGCCGACGCTCACGCCGGCGGACGTCGACGCCGCCAACAAGGTGTCCAAGACGTTCGTCGCCGACTGTCTCGCGACGATCTCCAAGGAGGGCGTCGACGGTAAGGCGTTCCTGGCCCAGGTCGGGACGACTGACGTGGCAAAGGATCTCGACGTGCTGCGAGCGGTGCTCGGGGACAAGAAGCTGACCTATGTCGGGTGGTCCTACGGCACGAGCATCGGCACGCAGTATGCCGAGCAGTTCCCCGGCAATGTGCGCGCCATGATCTTGGACGGCGCCGTCGACCCAGCCGTCGATTCCGCGACCGACAGCCTGCAACAGACCAAGGCGTTCCAGCAGGCTTTCGACGAGTTCGCGGCGTGGTGCGCGAAGCGGCAGGGCTGCCCCTGGACCTCCGCCGCGGACGCGAATACGCGCTTCCAGGACCTCGCGCAGCCGTTGATGGACACCCCGTTGAAGCTGTCCGATGGCCGCGTGCTGAGTTTCCTGGATGCGACAACGGGGGTGGCGCTCGGGCTGTATTCCGATACGTCCTGGCCGTCGCTGCTCACGGCTCTGAACGACTTCGTGCACGGCAGCGGGGACGCGCTCATGGCGATGGCCGATCAGTACAACGACCGGGACGACTCCGGGCACTACAGCAACCTTCTCGAGGCGTTCACGGCGATCCGCTGCATGGATTCGAACCGGATCACGGATCCCGAGAAGGTGATCAAGTTGAACCAGGAATTGATCAACGCATCGCCGTTCCAGGACAACGGGCAACCGGCGGCGGCGGTGTTCGACGTGTGCGCTTATTGGCCGGTGCCGCCAACGATGCTCCCGCACACGCCCGACCCGAAGGGGCTGGCCCCCGTGCTGGTGATCTCGACGACGGGCGATCCGGCGACGCCATACGAGTCGGGCGTCAACCTCGCCAAGGACTTGAAGGGCCGCCTGCTCACGGTCAAGGGAACTCGGCACACGGCGTACATGCTGGAGGGCCTGACCTGCGTGGATCGAGCTGGTGACGATTACCTGATCAACCTCACGCTGCCCAAGGAGGGCGCGACCTGCTCGTGATGCTGCCCTGCCGAGCTGCGACCTTTTAGGGTGAGCCCATGGACGGTCAGCAGCAGCATGTGCTTCGCACCCTCGAGGAGCGGGATATCCACTACGTCCGGCTGTGGTTCACCGACGTCCTGGGCTATCTCAAGTCGGTCGCCGTGGCGCCCGCCGAACTCGAGAGCGCGTTCAGCGCCGGGATCGGGTTCGACGGCTCGTCGATCGAGGGATTCGCCCGGGTCCACGAGTCGGACATGATCGCGAGGCCCGACGCGAGCACATTCCAGGTGCTGCCCTGGGCGACCGGCGACGGCAAACCCCATTCGGCGCGCATGTTCTGCGATATCGCGATGCCGGACGGCACACCGTCCTGGGCGGACCCGCGACACGTACTGCGCCGGGTGACCGGCGAGGCCGCGGCGATGGGCTTCTCCTGTTACGTCCACCCGGAGGTCGAGTTCTTCCTGCTGAAGAACATGCCCGAGGACGGCTCGGAACCCGAGCCGGCCGACCGGGGCGGCTTCTTCGACCAGGCGACCTACGATGCCGCACCGGAATTCCGCCGGCAGGCGATCGAATCGCTCGAATCGATGGGCATCGCCGTCGCGTCCTCGCATCAGGCGGGCGCGCCGGCGCACCAGGAGCTCGACCTGCGCTACCGCGAGGCCACCGACATAGCGGACGACATCATGAGCCCGCCCCTCGTGTGCAAGGCGCTCGCGCGC
>JAFIHI010000117.1 GCA_017848755.1 Nakamurella sp.
CGCCCGCGGCGCCTTCACCGCGGCCGATGCGGCCGCCACTGCGTTCACCACCGTCGGCCGAGGCGATACCGAGTGGAGCATCTGGTCCAGAAAGTCGT
Source organism: Nakamurella sp. (assembly GCA_017848755.1). Lineage (GTDB taxonomy): Bacteria > Actinomycetota > Actinomycetes > Mycobacteriales > Nakamurellaceae > Nakamurella. The sequence continues at coordinate 99 of JAFIHI010000117.1, forward strand.
CATACCCGCCGCCGTTCACGATCACGACCTTCGCGCGCGAGACGGCGAGCTCATCGCGGCCGGACGGTTGGAAGCTGTGCGCGTCCTGGCTCAGGTCGTGGATCAGTGAGATGACGGTGACGCGGCTGCCGCCGATCTGCGCGGCAATGTCACCCCACACGTTCGTCGACGCGACCACCGCGATCGGCTCGCCGCCGGAGCCGGACGCCGAAGCGCCGGTCGCATCGGCGCCGGCGGTCGTTCCCGGGCTGCCGGAGCCGGCTCCGCACGCCGCCAGCAATGAGACCGCGCCGAGCAGCGCCGTCAGTCTGGCGAATCGAACCATGCCGCTCATGGTAACCGATATTGAGAATCATTCTCAACAAGGCGCGTCCGAGCGCGCCACCCCGACGCGCAGGGCCCTCAGCGGGCCCGACGTCGCCGGGCGACCTCGGCGAGAACCACGCCCGCCGCGACAGAAGCGTTGAGCGACTCCACTTCTCGGGCCATCGGGACACTGACTGTCACGTCGCAGGTCTCGCGGGTGAGCCGACTGAGCCCGCGCCCCTCGGATCCGACGACGATCACCAGCGGACCGGTCGCCAACTCGAAGGTGTCGGTATCGACGGTTCCGTCCGCATCGAGTCCGGCGATCATGAGACCCGCTGCGGCATAGGCCTTCAGCGTGCGGACGAGGTTCGTACAACGCGCCACCCGCAAACGCGCGGCGGTGCCCGCGGAGGTTCGCCACGCCGACGCCGTCATCCCAGCGGAGCGCCGCTCCGGCACCACGACCCCGTGCGCCCCGAAGGCGGCGGCCGACCGCACGATCGCGCCCAGGTTCCGCGGATCGGTGACGCCGTCCACGGCGACGAGCAGCGGCGGCTGCCCGGACTCCTGCGCCAGGGTCAGCAGATCCTCGGGTTCGGCATAGCGGTACGGCGGCACGGCCAGCGCGAGCCCCTGGTGCACCGCTCCGGCGGTGAGCTTGTCCAGTTCGTGCCGGGAGATCTCCAGGATCGCGATGCCCGCGCGGCCGGCGAGCTGCACCACCTCACCGACCCGTTCGTCCGGCTGGATGCCTTGCGCCACATACAAAGCCGTCGCCGGGACGCCAGCCCGCAGTGCCTCCACGACGGGGTTCCGACCGACCACCGTCTCCGGGAGGTCCTTGCCGCGGCGCGTGGTGCCGCCTCCGGTGATCTTCCCGGTCCGAGCGGCGGCGCCCTTCGCCGCGGACGCCCCCGCGGTCGACCGCTTCGCGCCGGCCGCCTTGCGCGCGGCCGGGTGGCCCTTGCGCAGCTCGGCGGGAGGCGTGGGCCCGCGGCCCTCGCGCAACTTGCCGGACTTCCCGCCCGATCCGACGACGGCGCCCTTCTTCGTGCCGGTCTTGCGGACGGCGCCGCGCCGCTGCGAGTTACCGGCCATGACGCTGTTCCTCCCTTCGATCGGGTGGCGCAGCGGGGCCACCGACGACGGACCAGACCGGCCCGTCCGGTGTGTCCTCGATCGCGAATCCGGCCTGTGCCAAGCGATCTCGGATAGCATCGGCACGGGCGAAGTCCTTCGCGGCGCGTGCTTGACTGCGCTCGTCGAGGAACCCAGCGAGCAACGCTCCCGTCGCGTCGACCAACGCTTGCCCGGATGCAGACGTGCCGCCATCGTGCGCCCAGGGTGCGGCGAACGGGTCCAACCCGAGGACGGCCAGCATCCCGCGGACGGACGCCGCGAATCCGAGAGCGCGCTCCCAGTCGCCGTTCGCCGCCGCGGAGTTCCCATGGCGAACGGCGTCATGAACGACGGCGAGCGCCCGCGGGACGGCGAGGTCGTCGTCCATCGCGCCCGCGAAATCGTCCGGCACCGGCGAGATCTGGATCTCGCCGTGCCCGGCGGCCCGATGCAGGAATGCCTCCACCCGGTCGAACGCGCGCGCCGCGTCGTCGAGCGCCTCCGGCGAATACTCGATCGAGGAGCGATAGTGCACGCTCACCAGGTAGTACCGTAGCGCGATCGGGCGCACGGTCCTGGTGAGAACCTCGACGCCCAAAGTGTTTCCGAGCGATTTCGACATCTTCTCGCCGGACATCGTCACCCAGTAGGAATGCATCCACCATCGCGCGAACTTCAGGCCGGCACCGTGCGCCTGCGCCGCCTCGTTCTCGTGGTGCGGGAAGATGAGATCCAGTCCACCGCCGTGGATGTCGAACTCGTCGCCGAGGTAGGCACGCGCCATGGCCGTGCACTCGATATGCCAGCCGGGCCGTCCCGGCCCCCAGGGCGAATCCCATGACGGCTCACCGGGTTTCACACCTTTCCAGAGGGTGAAGTCCGCGGGGTCCCGCTTCCCGACGCCCACTGGTTCGCCCTGCTCGATCTTCATCTCGTCGATCCGTTGTCCGGAGAGGAATCCGTAGTCCGGGAGCGTGCGAACCGCGAAGTACACGTCTCCCTCGGCGGCGTAGGCCTTGCCGGCGGCGATCAGCCCGGCGACCAACGCCTGGATCTGCGGGATGTGCCCGGTCGCCCGCGGCTCGATCGAGGGCCGGAGGCAGCCGAGAAGGTCGTAGGCATCGGCGAAGGCGTGCTCGTTGGCCGCCGCCCATTCCCACCAGGGCCGGCCCGCCGCGGCGGCCTTGGTGAGGATCTTGTCGTCGATGTCGGTGACGTTCCGAACCTGCGTGACTTCGAAACCGCGATATTCCAGCCATCGTCGCAGCACGTCATAGACGATTCCCGCGCCGCGCAGATGACCGATATGCGGCAGGTATTGGACCGTGGCCCCGCAGTGGTAAATCGACACCTTGCCCGGCCGGAGCGGCACGAACGGCCGCACCGTGCGTGTCGCGGTGTCGTAGAGGTGAAGAGCCACGGGCCTGATGGTACCGGGGCCCGCTACCCGGCCGCCCCGGACAAGGACGATCCGGATCGGGGTGCGCCGCGCGACGGGCGAGTCGGCCAGGATAATGGGTGCCGCCGTACCCTGCCGCCCGAACGGAGCAAGACATATGACTCAACCGCAGCGCGGAGCGTTCGTCACCGCGGAAATCGCCAGCCAGCCCGAGGTGTGGCTGCGCGCTGCGGATCTCGCCGCGGAGCAGGCCAGCACGCTGCCGCAGCCCGGTGAGCGCATCGCCGTCGTCGGGTGCGGAACGAGCGCCTTCATTGCGCAGGCCTATGCCGCGTACCGGGAGGCGAGCGGGGCCGGGCTGACCGATCACTTCGTCGCGTCCGAGTTCCCCGCCGGACGGCGCTACGACCGCATCGTCGCCATCACCCGCTCCGGTACCACCACCGAGGTGCTGGACCTGATCGCATCGTTGCCCGCGGACCAGCGCACATTGGCGATCGTCGGCGACCCGGCAAGCCCGGGTGCCACGACCGCCGATGACGTTATTCTGATGCCGTTCGCTGACGAGAAGTCCGTAGTACAAACACGTTTCGCCACGTCGACGCTCGCGCTGCTCCGCGCCGGGCTCGGCCACGACATCACTGCCCTGGCGGCGCAGGCGCAGGACGCTCTCGCCCAGGACCTCCCCGCCGGCTGGGAAGCCTTCGAGCAGTTCGTGTTCCTGGGCCGCGGCCCGGGCGTCGGGCTGGCCACCGAGGCCGGGCTGAAGATGCGGGAGGCCGCGCTCGCCTGGGCGGAGGCGTATCCGGCCATGGACTACCGGCACGGCCCGATCTCGCTCGCCGAGCCCCACTCGCTCATCTGGTTCCTGACCGAGCCGCCGACCGGGCTCGTCGACCAGATCCGCTCCACCGGAGCCAGTGTCGAGGTTGCGACACGCGACCCGCTGGCCGAACTCGTCCGCATCCAGCGGGCCGCCGTGGCGGTGGCGCGGCATCGCGGCTACGACCCGGACCAGCCGCGCCACCTGACCCGGTCGATCGTGCTCGACGGCGAGCACTGACCGCGCCGTAACGCACCGTCGGCTGCCAGTCGACACCCATTCACCCAGCACCGATGTAGCGACACGCAAAGGCCCGCCATGCCACTCGCCTCCTCCGCCGATGTGCTCGGCGCCGCCAAGACCGCCGGGCGCGGCATCGGCGCGTTCAACGTGATCCAGCTGGAGCATGCCGAGGCGCTGGCGGCCGGCGCCGAGCGCACCGCGTCGCCGATCATCCTGCAGATCTCGGAGAACGCCGCCAAGTACCACGGCGCGCTCGATCCGATCGGCCTGGCCACGGTCGCTGTGGCGCGCGCCGCGTCGGTGCCGGTAGTCGTGCACCTGGACCACGCCACCGACGAGGCGCTGGTCGACCGGGCGATCGAGCTCGGGTTCACCTCGGTGATGTTCGACGCCTCCGCACTGGATTACGACGAAAACGTGAGCCGCACAGCGGATGTCGTGCGCCGGGCGCACACGGCCGGCGTCTGGGTCGAGGCGGAGCTCGGCGAGATCGGCGGCAAGGACGGGGTGCACGCGCCCGGTGTGCGCACCGACCCGGCGGAGGCGGCCGAGTTCGTCGCCGCGACGGGCGTCGACGCGCTCGCGGTGGCCGTCGGCTCGTCCCATGCCATGACGACCCGTGACGCGGCGCTCGACTTCGACCGTATTTCGGCTCTCGCGCAAGCGGTCTCGGTTCCGCTGGTGCTGCACGGCTCGTCCGGGGTCGCGGACGCGGACATCACCCGCGCGGTGCGCGCCGGGCTCACGAAGATCAACATCGCCACACACCTGAACGTCACGCTGACCGCGGCGCTGCGCCGTTACCTGGACGAGAATCCATCAGTCGTCGATCCGCGCAAATACCTTGGGGCGGGACGGGCGGCGCTGGCCGATGAAACCGCGCGCCTGATCGGCGTCATCTCCGGGCGCTGACGAAGCTGGTAGAGGGCTCTGCTCTGCCGGGCGGATGCCCTGCGGCGCAGCAACTCTCGGCTATTGCCCGAGGTGCCAGCGGGCGAACGCCAACGCCTCGGCCAGCTCCAGCTCCCGGTCCGCGGCGGTGCGTTTACGGGTCGACACCTCCACGATCACCGATCCGCCGAAAGCCCTTGCGGCCGAGGCATTCCGATTGGCTCCGACCCCGGAAGGTTCGTCATATGCGGTTTCGATTCCGACCGCGCGGCCGACTTCCGATACCGGACCAGACGGCCGGCCGAACCGTCCCGAGGCCAGCCCGGCGAGCACCTCCGCGCATTTCGCCACCCCGCGGCCGGGCAGCAGGTGCTCGTCGCGGGGGGCACCCGAGCCGTCGCCGAGATGCACGTGCGCGAGTCCGGCACCCATGCGCGTCGCCATTTCCGCAGCGTCGACGCCGGCGGCGGCGGTGTGCGACAGGTCCAGCGTGAACGACGCGTACCCGGCCGGAACCGGATCCCAATGCGGTCGGTAGGTGTTGACCAGCGCGCCGAGAACCTTGACCGGGAACATGTTCTCGATCGCGATCGTGACGTCGGTGCGCGCCGAGAGCTCGGCGACGGCCGCCGGGAACTCGTCGGCCGCCGCCCGTTGCCACACGAACGGCGGGTGGGCCACTACGGTCAGTGCCCCCAGCGCCTCGGCCATCGTGAGTGATTGCGAGATCTTGCCGGCCGGGTCCGTGCCCCACACGCGCGCGGTGACCAGCAGGCACGGCGCATGGACGGACAGCACCCGCGTGCCGTGCCGCGCGGCAAGGCGGGCGAGCGCATCGGCGTCCTGGGTGACGGCGTCCGCGGTCACCAGCACCTCGACGCCGTCGTAGCCGAGGCGGGCAGCGATCTCGAAGGCCCGGTCCACGGGCTCCGGGAACACCGACGAGGTCGCGAGGCCGACCGCGACCAGGCGCTGCGTCATGTCACCGGTCATTCGGCGAACGCGATCTGGTCGAGGCGTTGCAGGATCACGCCTTCCCGCAGTGCCCAGGGGCAGATGTCGATCCGCTCGGCATGCACGGTCTCCATCGCAGCCAGCGCCACCGCCGCGCCGGCAGCGAGCTGTTCGGACCGATCCTCCGAAACCCCTTCCAGCGCACCGACATCGGCCGGGGTCATGCGCGCGATGAACGCCGTCACCTGTCGCAGCGCGGCCGCGGACAGCGACCGGGGAACCAGCGGCCCAGCCTCGCTGGGCGCCGCCCCCGCCAGGCGCGCCAGCGTGCGGAACGTCTTGGACGTGCCGACCACGCGCTCGAACGGTCCCGCCGCCACGATGCTCGGAGCCACCGCGGAAAGACGAGCCACCGCGAATCGGTGCAGGTTGTCCACGGCCGTCGCCCCCGGCGGCGAGGTCGGCAGGACGCCCGATCGCGGAACGAACCATTCCCGATGCATACGTCCGGCGCCGAGCGGCACGGACGCGGCGACCGCCGGCTGTTCGTCCGGCCCCCCGGCGATCTCCAGCGATCCGCCGCCGATGTCCAGCACGAGCAGGTTGCCGGCACTCCAGCCGAACCAGCGGCGCACGGCGAGGAACGTGAGGCGCGCCTCGTCCTCGCCCGAAAGGACTTGCAGATCAACATCTGTCGCTGTCCGCACCGCGGTCAGTACGGAGTCGGAGTCGGTGGCATCGCGGATTGCGGAGGTGGCGAACGCGAGCAGTTCCGAGCAGCCCGCGTCGCGGGCCTGTGCCGCGGCCAGGCCGATCGCCGCGACCACACTGTTCGTGCCGCCCGCACCGAGCGACCCGTCCGCCCCGATCAGCGACGCCAGTTTGAGCGTCCAGCGCTCGGACCGGATCGGCGTGGGCGGCGCGCCCCAATGCGCATCGACCAGCAGCAGATGCACCGTGTTGGACCCGACATCCAGCACACCGATCCGCATGGCCCTCCCCTCGCCGGATGATCACGAGTTATGTGGATCTCGTTCCGGAAATCGACTCGAATCCCACACAACTGATGATCATCCCTACCGGCCCTGGTTGGCCACTGCCGCGATAGAAGCGGCCGCCGCATCCGGGTCCAAGTATTCCCCGCCCGCCGTCGCCGGCACCAGCGCGGAGTCCAGCTCATAGCGGAGCGGAATACCGGTGGGGATGTTCACCCCGGCGATCGCCTCGTCGGACACCCCGTCCAGTAGCTTCACGATGGCCCGGATCGAGTTCCCGTGTGCCGCAACGAGAACCGTCTTGCCCGCGGCGAGATCGGCCGCGATCGGCCCGCGCAGGTACGGCTCCAGCCGGACGACCACGTCGGCGAGGCATTCGGTGCGCGGCAACTCCGCCGGGTCGTAGCGCGGATCGCCGGCCTGCGAGTATTCGTTATCGTCCGCGATGGGCGGCGGCGGAACGTCATACGAACGGCGCCACAGCATGAACTGTTCCTCGCCGTACTTCTCGCGGGTCTGCTTCTTGTCCTTGCCCTGCAGGTCGCCGTAGTGCCGTTCGTTCAGGCGCCACGATCGGGACACCGGGATCCAGTGCCGATCGATGGAGTCGAGGGTGAGATTCGCCGTGGTGATCGCGCGGCGCAACAGCGACGTGTGCAGCACGTCGGGCGCCACCCCAGCGTCCTTCAGCAACGCGCCCGCGCGCGTCGCCTCGGCGACGCCCTTCTCGGACAGCGGCACGTCCACCCAGCCGGTGAACAGGTTCTTGGAGTTCCAGACGCTCTCACCGTGGCGGAGCAGGATCAAAGTAGCGGTCACGTATCCAGTCTGCCGCACCGCATATGACGCTGTTCCGCGCGGGGCGCGCCTCTGCCGTGTCACCACCGGCGGGGCATCGGGGGCGTGCCGAGGCAGAAGCGCCGTATCAATGCCGAATCAATGCCGAACCCAACCCCGGGTCACCCCAGCAGACGCTCCAGCTCCTCCCGGACAGCGCCCATGGAGCCGACCACCAGATCGGCTTCCGCCAGCGCCTCGGGGGCGTGCGTGGTCGCGACGCCGATCGCCGTCATGCCCGCACTTTTCGCCGCGCTCACCCCGGCGGGGGCGTCCTCCACGACCACGCAGCGCCCCGCGGACACGCCGAGCCGCGCGGCGGCCAGCAGATACGGCTCGGGATCCGGTTTGCCCCGGGTGATGTCGTCGGCGGTGATGAAGACGTCCGGCACCAGGAGGCCGATCGCGTCGAGCCGGCCCATGGCGAGATCGCGCAGGCCCGAGGTGACGATCGCCCAGCGGTGCCGCCGGGCCAGCGCGATGCAATCCAGCGCTCCGGGCATCGCGAGAAGCTCTGCGGCATGGGCCATCTCCCACGAATCGAGCCGATGAGCCTCGGCGTCGGGGTCCAGGTGGGGCGCGGTTTCGGCGATTACCTCGCGCGCGGGCGGGCCGTGGATCGTGGGCATGAGCGCGCCGGCGTCGATGCCGCACTCGATCGCCCATTGCCGCCACACCCGCTCGATGAGCGCGGTTGAATCGACCAGCACCCCGTCCAGGTCGAACAGGACGGCGGCCGCGGAGTGGTCAGGGGGCACAGGGCGAGTGTAGGCGGCGGGTCGCGGGCCGCTCCGACTGAGAATCGACGCCCAGTTTTCGCCGGCCGGACGTTTGGAGTTGATCTTGAACGCGGCTGGACGTCAATTCTCAGTCGGATCGGCGACACCGGGGCTGTCGGCACGCCCGGCGCGCGCACGGATGCTGACAAACGCTAATCTATGTCCAACCCGCTGTGGCGCCCGTCGGCCGATCGGTCGGCGGTCGCAAACCTCGTCCCGCTCGAAGGGGGCCGCTCGTGGTCGGCACAACTCGGTCGCAAGCCGCTCAGCACGCTGCTGCGCGCGTTTCGCTCGGCCGCCGCATGCTGGGCCTGCTCGCGGCTGTGGCGCTGGGCACGGCCGCGCTCACCGGTTGCGCCGCCGGGCAGATCGCGCAATCCGTCGACCAGGTCCCGAACCACGACGGCGGCCAAGGCATGGTCGGCCAGGTCGGCGTCCACAATGCGCTGCTCGGCACCGCGAACGACGTCGAGGGAACGGTCGCGTTCAAGAAGGGCTCGTCGGCGCCACTGAACTTCTGGATCACCAACAACGCGCTCAATGCGGACACATTGACCTCGATCACCAGCGCCGCGGGCACGGTGAAGCTGACGGGCACCGCGACCGTGCCGGCGCAGTCGTATCTGCAGGTCGGCGGTCCATCATCGGTCACTGCGACCATCACAGACCTGACCCAGGACGTGAAGTACGGCTTCCCTGTCACCGTGGACTTCTACTTCCAGAATGCGGGCAAGCTGAGCCTGCAGGTGCCGATCGAGATCCCGCCGACGCGCGGCACCGATCGGCAGTCGACCGACATCTACCCGCCGGCGGAGACCAACCTGTGGGGCGAGCCCGCGTCGAATAACGGCTGAGTGTCCGTTCGGTGCGGCGCCGCTGCCGGTTGCCC
>JAFIHI010000118.1 GCA_017848755.1 Nakamurella sp.
GCGCGCGGCCGCGGGCCCGGCCCGGGTCGTCGTCGAGACGGACCGTCCGGCCGACGCGGTGCGGGCGCTCGGCGCCCTGGGGCTGGGCGATCCTTCGCCGGTTCCCGGCGGGGCCGCGGCCCTGCTCGGCGACGTCGCCGCCGCGCAGGTGGTGCCGGCGTTGGTCCGGGCGGGCGTCCCGGTGCTCGGCTTTCGGGTGCAGCGTCCCTCGCTGGAAGACCTGTTCGTGGGGCTGACCGGGGAGGGCTTCGATGTCCGTGGATGACGCAGTGGCCCGGACCGCGACCCGGACCGTGCCCCAGGCGGCGTCATGGCCGGTGACACGGCTGCTCGGCTCGGAGTTGGCGCTCATCTTCCGGCGCCGCCGCAACATCGCGGGATTGGGGGTGCTCGCCGTCGTTCCGGTGATCATCGCGATCGCGGTGAAGGTGGCACTGCCGCGCCACGGCCCGGGCGGAGCCGATTTCTTCCGCGACATCACGGGCAACGGCATGTTCGTCGCCCTGGCGGCACTGACCGTCGAACTGCCGCTGTTCCTGCCGCTCGCGGTCGCGGCCATCTCCGGCGATTCGGTGGCCGGCGAAGCCAACGTCGGCGCCCTGCGAAACCTGCTGACCGCACCCATCGGCCGGAGCCGATTACTCGCAGTGAAGTACGTAGCCGTCGCCATCTTCGCGCTCGCGGCAACGGCGCTGGTGGCCGTGGTCGGCGCGGCGATCGGACTCGCGCTGTTCCCGGGCGGCACGATGACGATGCTGTCGGGGGAACAGGTTTCGCTCGCATCGGGCCTTGTCCGCACCGCCCTGGCCGTGGGCTACCTGGCGCTCGGATTCGCCGCCCTCGGGGCAGTGGGTCTGTTCATCTCGACCCTCACCGAACAACCGATCGGCGCGATGATCGCGATCGTGATCCTGAACGTCGGCATGTTCATCATGGACGCGATACCGCAGCTGTCGTGGCTCGCACCGTACCTGTTGACGCATTGGTGGATGAGCTTCGCCGATTTCTTCCGAACGCCCATCCTGTGGGACGGGGCTCTGCGCGGCGCGCTCACAGCGCTCGCGTACCTCGCCGTCGCGTACAGCTGCGCCTGGGCGAGGTTCGGCGGTAAGGACGTCACCAGCTAAGCCGGCCCCGCGGCTTTCGGCGGCCTGCGGCGTAACGTCGGTAGTGGAAGTGCGTACGGCACGCGAGGAGGAAGACACATGTTCTCAGGCGTTCGATGGCACGATATGCCGGGTCGGATCGCGACCGGCGCCTACATCCTCAACGCCGGGATCGGCAAACGAGATGCCACGCCCGAGCGCGCGGCGGGACTGCACACCATGGCCGCGTCGGCGTTCCCTATCGTGAAGGACATACCCGCCGAGACGTTCGTGCGCCGCCTGTCCACCGCCGAGATCGTGACGGGCGCGGCGTTGCTCAATCCCCTGGTCCCGACGGCTGTCGCCGGGGCCGCGCTGGCCGCGTTCTCCGGGGCTCTCGTCACGATGTACTTCCGTTCGCCGGGGACGCGGCTTCCCGGAAGCATCCGGCCGAGCGACCAGGGCACGGCCCTGGCCAAGGACACCTGGATGCTCGGCATGGCGCTCGGTTTCCTCATCGATTCCGTCGGCCGCCGGTGCGGCCGGCGCGCCCGCTGCTCCCGGTAGCCGCCCCAGCGGTCACGCCGCGAGATGGCCGCGGCGGTCGTCATTCTCGCCGCGGCCGTGACGCCGCGTGTGACGGTCACGAACCGGGTTTGGTCACGGACGTCGTCATAGGCGTGTTGCCCCGTCCACCCGAAGGCGCACCGGCGACCTGCGCCGAGACCATCGGGGCCAGTTCCGATCTCAACCGATCGATCTCCGCACGCAGGTAATCGCGCGTCGCGACCTCGCCGATCGCAACACGGAGAGCGGCGAGTTCTCGGGCGACGAACTCGGTGTCGGCGGTCGTTCGCTCCGCGCGGTTGCGATCCTCTTGCAGGTTCGCCCGGTCGCGGTCGGCCTGCCGGTTCTGGGCGAGCAGGATCAGCGGCGCGGCGTACGCGGCCTGAACGGAGAACATCAGGTTCAGCAGGATGAAAGGGTAGTGGTCCCAATGGAAGACGAACGGCAGGACGTTGAGGGTGATCCAGACGACGATCATCATCGACTGCCAGAACAGGAAACGACCGGTGCCCATGAACCGCGCGATCGCCTCCGCGAATCTTCCGAACGCGTCGGGGTCGATCTCCAGCGAGAGGCGGCCGCCGGTCTTGGGTTGATCCAGCCGCCCGGGACGTGCGTCAGCCATGTGCGTCACCTCCATCCGACGGGGCCGCGGCCATGGTGGTGGTGCCCGCGTCGGGCATCTCACCGAGACTCATGGTGCGCCAATTGCTCGGCAGCAGGTGATCGAGCACGTCGTCGACGGAGACCGCCCCCACCAGGTGGCCCTCGTCGTCGACGACCGGCGCGCACACCAGGTTGTAGGTCGCGAAGAATCGGGTGACCTCGGTGAGCGAGGCGTCCTCGGAGAGGCGCGGGAGCTCGCGGTCGACGGCCCCGGCGACCAGCTCGAACGGGGCGTCCCGCAGCAGCCGCTGGATGTGCACGCAGCCGATATACTGGCCGGTGGGGGTCGACTGCGGCGGACGGCAGACGAAGACCATAGAGGCGAGCGCGGGGGTCAGCTCCTCGTTGCGCACGCGAGCTAGCGCCTCCGCGAAGGTCGCATCCGGGGTGAGCACCACCGGGTCCGTCGTCATCAGCCCGCCCGCGGTATCCGAGGAATACTTCAGCAGCCGCTTGACCGGTTCGGACTCTTCCGGCTCCATCAATTCCAGCAGGCGGTCCTTCATGGTGGACGGCAGCTCGCCGAGCAGATCGGCCGCGTCGTCCGGGTCCATTGCTTCGAGAACATCTGCGGCACGGGACTCTTCGAGCGAGCCGAGGAGTTCGGTCTGGTCGGACTCGGACAACTCCTCGACGATGTCGGCCAGCCGGTCCAGGCTGAGCGACGCGGCGATCGCCTTACGCAGCGCGGGGGTGAGATCGTGCAGCACGTTCGCGACGTCCGCCGGCTTGAGTCCCTCGAACGACGCGATGAGCGCGTGCATGTCGCGCGGCAGCGTGCCGAGGATCTCCGGCCCGGTCAGGCCGCGGACGTCCGGCCAGCCCAGCACCTGAACCGGAGCGCGGCGCGCGAACGGCCGAGTGTGCTCCCGAACCGCGACCTGCGTGACAAGCCAGTCGCGCGAACGGTTCTGGTCGAGGCGCGTGTCGACGACGGTCGCGGCGGTAGCCGTCGTGGCGATCCGCACCCGGGCGCCTATCACCTGCCCGATCAACAGGGCCTCCGCCGGTCGTTGTTCGAATCCGCGCAGGTTCACCGACCCGGTCGAGAGGGTGACGCCATGCGCGTCGATCGATACGACGCGACCCATCGGCACGAAGATCGTGCGCCGGTCGGGCAGCTCCACCACGATACCGAGCGCGCGCGGCGGCTGGCGGTCGAGGCGAAGAGTGACGACGATGTCGCGGACCTTGCCGACCGGCTCGCCCTTCGGGCTGATGACAGGCATGCCGTTGACACGCGCCGCGAAGACCCGGGTTGCCGCCACCTGTCAAGCTTAGGAGGCGCACGCCTGCCAGGCCGTGAACCGTCCCTCCGCGGCACGCCACGACGAGTGCTCGGCTCGCCGGGTGGCGGGTCCCATGACGAGTCGGAGTCCGCACCCCGGAGGCATCGGTTTCCGGACGGTGAAAGGACACGAACATCGTCATAGGCGGCGATGAGCACTGGGCGACATGCCTCGATGATCCGGATATTGGTGACGCACAGTAGCGACTCTCGCTCAGCAAGCCCCGAGCGTCGTCACTGTTGGTGACGCACACCAGGATCGGTCAAGTTGCCTGCCGCCTTGTCGATCAGGAGGTCGGGCGGAACGCTGCCGCGTCGCCGCCGATCCGAAGCACATACGGAGGAAACCGGTGCCAGCGATCACGGCCGTGGTGGGGCGACAGCCCATCCTCGACCGCGAGCGCAAACTAGCCGGATACGAACTCCTCTACCGGCCGCTGCCGTCGAGCCAACGCGCCGACGACCCCGCGGCCCCGCATCGCTTCGACGGCGACCAGATGACGAACGAAGTCATCTTCAGCGCGCTGGGGCTCGGGATCGAGCGGGTGACCGGCGGTGCCGACATGTTCTGCAACGCCGATCGTGGCGTGCTCACCGGGCAACTCCCGATCAGCCTGCCGCCCAAGCAGACCGTGATCGAGATCGTGGAGTCGGTGACCGTCGATGACGAGATCCTCGCCGGGTGCCATGCGCTGAAAGCCGCGGGATACCGTTTGGCGGCAGACGATTTCACCTGGTTCACCGGCGCCGAGGAATTGCTCGACCTGGTCGATATCGTGAAGATCGACCTGCGGGTGACGCCGCCCGCCGAGGTACCGGCGCTGATGGACCAGTGCCGGCCGTACGGGGTCCAACTACTCGCCGAAAAGGTCGAGACCGCAGGCGAACTCGCCACGTGCGAGGAGTACGGCTTCGATCTGTTCCAGGGCTACTTCCTCGGGCGGCCGACCACCATCAGCGGACCAGCGCTCGGCGCCTCACGCTACGCGGTGATGCGGCTGGCCAGCGCGGTGCTCGACGACGACGTCGACTACGCGGTGATCGAGCAGATCCTGCGGCCGGAACCGGAGCTCTCCTACCAGCTCGTGCAACTGGCGTCCATCGGCCGGTTCGGCGAAACCCGGCGCGAGGTACAGAGTCTGCGCCAGGCGTTGGTGTGGATCGGCCTCAACCGGCTGCGCGGCTGGATCCCCGCGCTGTCGCTGCGCCCTGTAGGCCGGGCCAGGGACACCAACCTGCAGGCCGTGCTGACCAGGGCCCGGACCGTGGAGTTGTTGGCCGACAAGCTGTATCACGGGAAAGGTGACTTCGCTTTCACCGCAGGCATGTTCTCCGCGCTCGACCTGCTCTTGGGCGTGCCGCGGTTGAAATTGCCGGCGATGTTGGAGATCCCGCCTCGCTTGCATGACGCCGTGTTCGACCGCACGACACAGATCGGTGAGCTCATCGGCTGGGTGATGGACTACGAGCGGGACAGGCGATTCCCGCCGATGGACAGCGGCCTCGACCGCTTCACGATCGTCGATGCCGCGGCCTCGGCCGCGCGCTGGGCGATGCGGCACACGCAGCTCATCGACACCTGCGTGGCGTAGTGACGGCCGCGCAGCGAGCCGGGCACGTCGCGCCGCCGGGCGCGTAGATTCGCGAGTGTGCCTGCTTGGCGATGCGCCGGGCCAGGCATGCGCGACGATCGCGCCCGCGGCGAATGGAGGACGACATGCGCTATCGGCGACTCGGAAACACCGGACTGCAGGTATCGGCGATCTGTCTCGGGGCCATGAGCTTCGGCGAGACCACTGAGCGCGCTTGGGCTCTCGACGAGGACTCGAGTCGAGCGATCATTCGCCGGGCGCTGGACGCGGGCGTCAACTTCATCGACACCGCGAACGTCTACAACGCGGGAACCAGTGAGGAGTTCGTCGGGCGGGCGCTTCGCGAGTTCGCGCACCGGGATGACGTCGTGCTTGCCACCAAGGTGCACGGCCGGATGCGGCCGGGCCCGAACGGGCGGGGCCTGAGCCGCAAGGCGATCCTCACCGAGATCGACCACAGTCTGCGCCGGCTGCAGGTCGACTACGTCGATCTCTACCAGATACACCGGTGGGATCCCGAGGTGCCGATCGAGGAGACGCTCGAAGCGCTCAACGACGTGGTACGCGCGGGCAAGGCCCGTTACATCGGCGCCTCCTCCATGCACGCCTGGCAGTTCACGAAGGCGCTCTACGTCTCCGACCTCAACGGCTGGGCGCGGTTCGTGTCTATGCAGAACCACTACAACTTGATCTACCGTGAGGAGGAGCGCGAGATGCTGCCGCTGTGCGCGGATCAGGGGATCGGCGTGCTGCCGTGGAGCCCCCTCGCGCGCGGCCGGCTGGCCCGGCCGTGGGGGGAAACGACGTTGCGCAGCCGCACCGACGAGTTCGGCAAGTCCCTCTACCGAGATGACGACCGAAGCATCGTCGATGTCGTGGTGGATCTCGCGGCGCGGCGCGGGATCTCGCCGGCGCGGATAGCGATGGCCTGGCTGCTGCGGAATCCCTTGGTTACCTCGCCCATCGTCGGAGTGACGAAATCGGACCATCTCGACGATGCCCTCGCCGCGGTCGATCTCACCCTCGATGACGCCGAGATCGCCGCGCTCGAAGCGCCGTATCGCCCGCACGAGGTGGTCGGCTTCCGTTGAGCCGCAGCTCATCTCGCACATCGGCGCCCATGGGGCGGGACGCCATCGCGGCGGGCAGATCGGCGTAGACGAACCGGGTTCCGCGCAGCATGGACGCGAACGCCGCGACGAGCGACATGGCGATCGCCAAACCGAACGCGATGGCAAGGCCGTGGTGGAACGGGCCGGCGATCAGGTTCGGGAAGAACGTCTTTCCGGTGAGCGTGGCGCGATCCGCCGCCGGGATGGACTTCAGCGCCGGACCCGCCAACGTCTGGATCGGGTTGTAGCCCAGGAACGCCGCGAAGAGGCTGCCGACCGGTGGCGCATCGGCCACCGTTGCCGCCGCAGCGGCCGGAACATGGTGCGCGAGCAGACCGGCCCGCAGTGCCGTCGGCAGCGTGCCGGCGAGTCCGACGATCATGAGCGAGAAGAAGACGCCGATCGAGAGCGCGAAGCCGGAGTTCTGCAACGTTCCGCGCATGCCGTTGGCCGCGCCGCGGGAATCCGCCGGGACGCTGTTCATGATGGCCGTCGTGTTCGGTGCCGAGTACATGCCCGAGCCGATCCCGTTCAGCACCAGCAGTGCCGTGAATGCCCAGTAGTTGAAATTGACCGGGAGCAGGACGAATCCGACGAAGCTCGCGGCGATCAGGGCCAGGCCACCGGATGCGAACGCGCGGGCGCCGAACCTATCCGACAGCGCCCCGCACAGCGGGCCCGTCAGCAGGAACGCGATGGTCAACGGCACCATGTAGATGCCGGCCCACAGCGGCGTGGCCTCGAATGTGAAGCCGTGCAACGGAAGCCAGATTCCCTGCAGCCAGATGATGAGCATGAACTGCATGCCGCCGCGCGCCACACTGGCCAGGTAGTTCGCGAGGTTTCCCGCCCAGAATGCCCGGATCCTAAACAGCGTCATATGGAACATCGGGGCGGCCACCTTCGTCTCCACGACGCAGAACACGACGAGCAGCGCCGCTCCGCCGGCGATGCAGCCGAGCACCATGGGGCTCAGCCAGCCCATGGTCGCGCCACCGTACGGTTGGATGCCGTAGGTGATTCCGATTAGCAGGACCGTCAGGCCGATGCCGAACAGCGCGTTGCCCCACCAGTCCATGCGGGCGGCGCGGTGCACACCGACCTCGTGCAGGCTTCGGTACGACCAGACGGTGCCGACGATACCGATCGGGACGGAGACGAAAAAGACCAGACGCCAGTCGATCTCGGCGAGCAGGCCGCCCGCGACGAGGCCGATGAAGGTGCCGGCCAGGGCGGCGACCTGGTTGATGCCGAGCGCCAGGCCGCGTTGTTCGACGGGGAACGCGTCCGTGATGATGGCCGTCGAGTTGGCGAACAGCATGGCGCCGCCGACGCCCTGGACCAGCCGCCAGATGATGAGCCACAGCGCCCCGCCGCCGCCGGCCAGGGGGTCGAGCGCCAACGCGACCGAGCCGATTGTGAAGACGACGAACCCGGCCTGGTACACCTTGACCCGGCCGAAGATGTCGCCGAGCCGGCCGAGACCGAC
>JAFIHI010000119.1 GCA_017848755.1 Nakamurella sp.
GGGGCGGAACTTTTGCGGAACTGGCTCGCGGGGGTGTGAGCCCCGGGGGCGTGGATTGCGCGGAACCGGCTCGCGGGGGTGTGAGCCCTCCCGGGGCGTGGATTGCGCGGAACTGGCTCGCGGGGGTGTGAGCCCCGGGGGGCGTGGCAGGGCAGGGGCATGTCCGGAATGGCGGGGCTACTTCCGGGCCCTACCTTGGGGTGTGCGTCTAGCAGCATTCTGTCCCGATTGTCCCGGTTTTACTCACAGCATTCACGGGAACAGATGCGCTGCGGCAGGCCACCCTGCGCAATTGCTCGTGCGACATGCGCCATGTGGCGGCTCGGCGACGGTGCGGGCAGTAATCACACGACTCGCATTTCGCCTGGTTCGGTAGGCACTGTCGTGTGTCGTCACTACCATTGCGGGCATGTCGAGGGCGATTATCAATGACCGTCGGGCGTCGTGGTCGGATGTCGATCGGCGGCGCTCTGAATTGCGGCGTGTGGCCGCCGGGTGCGGGTTGACGGACGTGCGGCTGCGCGATGATGGTGCGCTGATTGTGCATGCTATCGACCGTGGATATCGGTCCACCGGACGGTTCGCGGTGGCAGCGGCCGAATTGGTCGGTGCCTACGTTCACGTGATCACAGATGACGTTCCGGCCGCGGCCTGCGAGGCTGTGCCCTTGTGACTCCGGACGAGTTGCTGGGTGGTCTACTTCGCACTCTCGACGAACTCGCCGATCTCGCCGCGCACGGTCGGCAGCGTTATGACGCAGATGTTCTGGTGCGCCTGACGATTCAGCGCCTGTGGATCACCGCGGGGAACTACGCCGAGAACTACCGCGTTTCAGCGGGTCTCGAGTCGGGGAAGTCGCCGTGGTCGGATCTTTACGGGTATCGGAGCGTTCTGGCACATATGCTCCCCGAGGAGATCAACGACGATCGCGTGTGGTTCGAGACGGTCGAGGGCGTTCGGCGAGTTCGCGCTGAAATTCGTGATGCGGGCCGTTCCTGAGCCGACGATCGCCGGTGTGAGCCCCGTGGGCGTGGGCTGACTGGGCCGTCTGCTGGAGGGTGGGGCTACTTCCGCGCTCTACCTTGGGGTGTGCATCTAGCAGCATTCTGTCCCGATTGTCCCGGTTTTACTCACAGCATTCACGGGAACAGATGCGCTGCGGCAGACCACCCTGGCGCCTGCTCGTAAGGCATGGACGGCACGGCGGTCTTGCGTGGCCGAGCCGGTTCGACAGTGTCAGAGTTCACGCTTATCGTCGAACACGTGTTCGGCGATGATGGCGGGCTGGAGCGCTCGGCGGTCGTGGCCGACCTGCGCCGCAAGATGGATGCCGCGGGCGGCGCTGTCGGTGTCCGCTCTGTCGGCCGCTTCGTGCGCGCTGATCCACGCACCGCGAACGAGGTTCTCGCCGTGCCGGCGCCGCTGGCCGATGTGCTGCCGACCGGGGGAGTGCCGCACGGCTATGTGGTGAGCGTGACGAGTTCTGCGCCGGGCGGCAGCGGGGCGACGAGCCTGCTGCTGGCGCTGATGTCGGCCCAGCCCGGGGCGTGGATAGCGGTAGTCGGCATGCCCGATTTCGGGGTGCTGGCCGCGGCCGAGATGGGTGTGGACCTGTCTCGGCTGGGGCTGGTTCCGGATCCGGGACCGGATCCGCTGCAGGTGATTGCGGCGCTTGCCGACGGGGTGGATGTGATCGCGGCGGTCTCGCCTGTGGAGAGTGCGGCGGGCCGGGCTGTGATTCGGCCGGTGGGTTTGCCGCCGGCTCGGCAGCGGATGCTGACCGGGCGACTTCGCCAGGGCAGCGCAGTGCTGCTGGTCGCGGGCCGGTGGCCGGGGGCGGATCTGGTCTTCACCGTGCGAGAGGTGCGCTGGTCGGGGATCGGCCAAGGCTACGGGCGGCTGCGGGACCGGGAGTTGGACGTGCGTGTTGCCGGTCGCAGGGCCGGCGCCGCCGCAGGGGCGACCGTGACGCTACGGCTGCGCGCCGGCCGGAACTCCGTCATGGTCGAAGCGCCCGAAACCGCCGCACCGCCGCTGGCGATGCCGCTCCCGGCCGTCGCCCAGGCCGACGCCGGCTGACCGGCCGCGACAATGCGGGTGAGGCAACGGCGTCATTCGTCGTCCAGCGCCTGGGCTGCATCAGATGATCGGATCAGTGGCGCGTCGCCGGGACCGATGTCGGTGACGTGTTCTGCGCTGTGGCCGAGGTCGACCAGCATTCGCACGAGTACCGGAGGCAGCTGCGCGTCGACAAGGAAGCGCACGGGTCACGAGGCGATCAAGATGGCGTGATTAGCCTGCGCTGCCGCGTACTCCAAGCATGCCCTGATGTCATCTGCAGTGAGATACGGGTAGTCCTGGGGGATCTCGGACTCGGAAGCGCCTGCTGCAAGGAGAGACAGCACATCAGCGACCCGCAGCGCGTCCCGCGCACCACGGGGCGGCCATGCACGACTTCCGGATCGACAACGATTCGTCCCAGCAGAGACATAGCGCCGTGGTATCGGGTTCCCGCGTGTGAAGCCCGCCTCGCACTGGTTCAACCGCCCATGACGTAGTTCTCGCGCGTACCGGCGGCTGACCGGCTGCGGCGATCCGGCCGAGGCGTCGGCGTGACGCGTCGTTATCGAACGCGGTTGGTTGAGATCGAGGATCACCCGAAAGAGATGATTAATCACTCCTATGACGGATGAAGGGGTCACACTGTGTGGGCTACGGTTCTCGGAACACATGCGGCGCAGGGGGAGCTAAGCATGGAGGCTACTTCCCGCGCTGCCAACGCAGTTCCCGACAACGTGAGGTGGAAACCATGAACCGTACCGAACATCCGTCAGGACCCCGTCTGAAACGCCCGCTCGCTCTCCTCGCTGCCGCGGCCATGACGGCGGCGGTCGCCCTCGTCGCCATGGCCGGGACTGCGTCGGCCAAAGACGATAACGGGGAGGACTCGAAGAAGGTCACGATTTGCCACGCCACCGAGGGCGGACACTATAACCAGATCACCGTGTCTAAAAACGCGGTCTTCTCCGCTGGGCATGATCAACACCAAGAACACCGCGATATAATTCCGCCGTTTGATTACATTGTCCAGAAAGCGCAAAACCATTTCAACGGTTTGAACTGGGACGAATCCGGACGGGCCATTTACGATAATGCCTGTAAGGATCCGAAACCCCCCGAACCAACAACGGGCACATTGACGCTCATCAAGAAGGTTCTCGACGGAGAAACCTGGATCACCGATCCTGCGGTCATCGCGCTGTGGACTCTGACTGCCAGCAGCGAGGGGCAGCCATCGGTCAGCGGCACGTCCCCGGCATCCGGAACGGTGACTGCCGGCGTTGCCTACCAACTTTCCGAGAGCCCCGGCTCGATCGACGGCTATGAAAATGGCAGTCAATGGAGCTGTGTTGTGGACGGAGGCAGAGGTGAGAGTAAAGGCGACGACGAGGATACGGCGCCCGATTTCATGATGAATGGGAACTCGGTGACGATCAAGAAAGGGAAGTCCGTCACTTGCACGATTACCAACATCAAGCGCGATGCGGAGCCGCAACCAGGCCATCTAACTTTGGTGAAAAAGGTGGTGGACGAGAGCGACAACCCGGTGGACGAGAGCCTCACGCAGTGGACTCTCGTGGCAGCGAGCGAGGGCGAGCAACTTCAGTTCGCATCCGGCGACACAAAGAATGTGGTCGCAGGTGCCGCGTACGGTCTGTCCGAGAACAGTGTCAGTGGCTACACCAACGGCACCGCGTGGGACTGTGCAGCGACGGATGATTCGGGATTCGAGCAACGGTCCGAGACATCGGTGGTGCTCGCCGAGGGCCAGCACGTGACTTGCACGATCACCAACATCAAGAAGAAGCAGCAGACCGGCGGTGACGGTGGTGGAACACCGCCGCCATCGGACAACAACCCGCCGGTGGACAACAACCCGCCGGCGGAAAACAATCCGCCCGCGCCGCAGGTGGTGACGCCGGCGCCCGTGATCGAGGTCGAGGGCGTGCACGCGGAGGTGCCGCCGGTGTCGGCGGCGAAGCCGGTGGTCGACGTCGCAGGGGTGTCGCAGAGTGGGGCGCCGTCGGCGAACGCGCACACCGGACAGGGCCAAAGCCCGTGGATGTACGTGCTGTTCGGTGTGGGTGCATTGCTGATGCTGGGTGCGGTGCGGGCAC
>JAFIHI010000120.1 GCA_017848755.1 Nakamurella sp.
ATTGTCCGATGGCTTCGCGGTCGAGCATGCCGCGTAGCGACGCCTGGGTGACCGCCCGTCCACCGAGGCCGGCGATGACCGTGCTGATCCGTATCGGCAATCCCGCCAGCGCTGCCCGCACGTCCGCGGTGACCACACCGCCGGCGCCCGGCGCGAAGGCCCGTTCCAGCACGACGACGTGGTCAGCCCGTGCCAGTGCGGCCCGAACCGCCTCGAACGGAAACGGGCGGTAGAGCGTGAGGTTCACCATCCCTACCTGCCGATCCGTGATCGCGTCGACGGTGTCGGCCAGCGTGCCGCACACCGAGCCGAGTGCCACCACCACGGTGCGGGCCCCTTCGGTGCCGTCTCGGCGCACGGCATCCAGTTGGTGCCCCGTGGCTGCCGCGTATTCGTTCGCAAGGTCGGGGAAGTCGGTGAGCGCGGCACGCAGCTGGTGGTCGGCGAGGTAGCGGACCTCGGTAAACGCCTCGGGCCCCACCATCGCGCCGATGGTGACCGGATCGCCGGGGTCAAGTGTCTGCCGTGGTCGGTAGGGCGGCAGGTAGGCATCCACTACCGACTGCTCGGGCAGCTCGATAGCCTCGACGGCGTGGGTGAGCACGAAGCCGTCCACGCAGACCATCACTGGTATCGACAGCTGTTCGGCGAGGCGGAACGCTACGACGTGTAGCCCCACTGCGGCCTGGTTGTCGGCGGCGTAGAGCTGCACCCAGCCGCAGTCACGCTGGCTCATCGCGTCGCTGTGGTCATTCCAGATGTTGATCGGCGCACCGATGGCACGGTTCGCCACCGTCATCACGATCGGTAGCCCGAGTCCGGAGGCGTTGAACAACACCTCCGTCATATAGAGCAGTCCCTGGCTCGCGGTTGCCGTGTAGGTACGCGAGCCCATCGCCGAGGCGCCGATCGCGGCGGACATCGCGGCGAACTCCGATTCCACGGTGAGGAACCGTGCTGATGTCAGGCTGCCGACCTTGATCATTGCGCCGAGCGCTTCCACGACGTGCGTCTGTGGCGTGATCGGGTAGGCGGGCACCACCTGCGGACGGCAACGAGCGACCGTCTCGGCGGTCGCGCGCGACCCTTCAATCTGGCGTCGCCCATTCGGCTGGATAGGGGACTTGCTAGGCACTGCGCACCTCCCCAATGTGCCCGGCCGCCGCGCGAGCGGCACGGATATTCGCCGCCGCCACGTCGGCTGGGAACCGTTGCCGCACCGCTTGCTCGAGCGACGGCAGTCGGATCACACCGGTGAGCGCGGCGAAGGCGCCGAGCATGCAGACATTGGGCAGCGGTCGGCCGACATACTCGCGGGCCAGTTCGGTCGCCGCGACGGTCACGACGCGACGGCGCGGATGGAGCAGGTAGAGATCATCGAGGCCCAGCTCACCCGGTGAACGAGTTGAGTTGATCAGGACGACACCGTCCGGCGCCAACCCTGAGAACAGGTCCACGTGGTGCAGCAAGGTCGCGTCGACGACCACCACGGCGTCCGGGCTCATCACCGGCTCGTGCGAGCGAATCCGCTGCTCGGCAATACGACAGAACGAAACCACGGGAGCCCCCATCCGCTCCGAACCAAAACTCGGGAAGGCCTGCGCCTCCCGGCCGTCGAAGAAGGCCGCGACCGACAGCACCTCCGCCGCCGTCACGACACCCTGACCGCCACGCCCGTGCAGCCGGATCTGGAACATGCCTATCTCCTCGGCTTGCCTCGCCGTCTTCACCTGCCTCATTGGTCTTCAGACAAGCCTGTTGGCGAGCGACGGTGATGGAAAGAGTCCAACGTCCCGACTGGGGAACCGTTACGACCGAAACTCAACTGCGCTGGAAACGAAGGTCCCTTGGCCCGTCACGCAGACTTGGGCACTCTGAGCACCAGTCCGAGCCGCTATGTGCCTGAGCGTCACTCGGGCACTAACGGTGCCGTGCATCCACCGCGGTCCCAGCTTCGGATTGGATGGCGACCGTCCGGCTGTGATGACGCAGAAGGCATCGGTACACCTCGTCGCAGCCCCACAGCACCACGGGACAGGGCACCAGCAGTACAAGGACCCATGGCGGTGGTGCGGCCGTCTCGAAGACTTCCTGCAGCGGCGGGGTGTAGATCACCAGCGCGGCGACACTGAGTTCGAACGCCACCCCGACCAGCAGAAGCGGATTGCTCATCGCACCGATGGCGGCAAGTGAGGCTCGCTCAGTCCGTGCGGCGAATGCCGTGCCCACCTGACATGCCACGATCGCGGCGAAGGTGGTGGAGGTTGCCTGTCGATACCCGCGTAGCAGCGCCGGCGTGCTGTCGGTCGCCATACCCAGGCGCCATCCCGCCTGGTACAGCACGATGAAGAACAAGCCCATGGCCAACACGGCCGAGATGCTTCCCATCAGGAGCCACGCGCGTCCAAGGATCCGGCGGGTGATGAGGTGTTCGCGTTGGCTGCGGGGCGGCCGATTCATGACGTCCGGTTCGGCGCGTTCCCGTCCCAGGGCCAGCGCAGGAAGCGTCTCCGTGCCGAGGTCGATGACGAGGATCTGCAAGACGGTCAGAGGCAGCGGGATGCGGCCGGCGCTCAGCGCGAACACCGCGAACGGCACGACCTCCGGAACGGCGTGCGCAAAGATGTACAGCACGAATTTGCGAATATTGTCGTACACGCGCCGGCCCTCGCGGACTGCTGTCACGATGGTGGCGAAGTTGTCGTCGGTGAGAACCATGGTGGCCGCCTCACGG
>JAFIHI010000121.1 GCA_017848755.1 Nakamurella sp.
CAGCGGAAACGACGGTATGCTCGGCCACGACGCACACCCCTTCGCGGTGTCGTCCACGCCCCCGGCTGTTAGCGCAGCGCGGGGGCCTCTTACGTCAGCCAGACTACTTCACGGCTGGGCATCTAAATGGATAGCCCTTTCATGGTTTTTCCACGGGAGCCTGTCATGCGGACTGTCACGGTCGCGCTCGTCTTCATCGTCGCGAGTTTCCTCTTCGTTGCGGGCTGCACCAGGTCGACGGCCCCGTCGGCATCGACCCTCCCGACGAGCGAGACGAATAACCCCGCCGTCCGGACCGCGACGGCCCGGAGCCCCGCGGGCGATCGGTCCCACGATGCCGCGAGTCCCGCACACGCCGTCACGACGCCGGTGGCGGCGGGCGACGCATCGGCCGGCGTCGTGCGGTCTCTCGGATTCGATGACGATCTTGCGACACTCGCCGCATCGGCGACCTCCACACTCACGGTCGTCGACAATCACACCTTCGTCGTCCACCACGCGCTCGCGGACGGCTCGAGCGCCACCACGGCGATCCACCTCTTTTCGGATACCCGTATGCGACCCGGCGATCGTGCCGTCGCCGCCCTCCAGCGGACCGATGACGGCGTGTACTTCACGCTCACCTACGCGATCGACGCGGCGAGCCTGCCGCCGGCACTGCTGGACCAGGTGCTCGACGGGCTTCCACCCACACCGGAGATGACGCTCGCTCCCGGGCTCCGCCGGCGGGCCGCCGCGATGGTCTCGCCGGATGCGGGGCGCATCAGCGACGGCGAGCAGGGTACGTCCACGCTGGGTGTCGTGATGGAAAGCGCGGCGACGGGAAAGATCGTCGATACGGGCGGCGAGGCGTTCAGCCGGCTCGTCGGTGAGAAGGCGGGCCAGCCGACCTGGGCGGCGCTGACCAGCGTCAAGGCCGGGCTGGACGCGTGGGATCTCAAGACCGTGGCAACGGCCGCCCTCAAGCGCGTGGCGGCGATCCGTGAGTGCGCGGAACACCCGACCAATCCGCTCGCGCAGAAGGAGTATCGGGAAAACCCCGACGCCCAGGCCCGGTACCTGCAGATCCTCGACCGCACCACCGCCGACATCAAGAGCATGACCGCCGCCGGATTCACATCGTCGCTATTGGCCACCGGCTCGGGGCTCATCAAGTCCGCTCCCTTCCTCGCGCCGATCGCCGGCGTGGCCAATGACTACGTGGCCACCACGGCAAAGGATCTAATCGCGGATTGGGTGAACAAGGCGGAGCAGTTGGTCGACGAATGCGTCGTCTACATCGTTACCGGACACAGCGACGTCGACGACGTCTACTCGGGCAGGGTGACCTCCATCCACCAGCCGTTCACGATCGAAGATCAGGCCGGACCGACCGAACATACGACGTTCAAATTCCAACCGGACGGTGATCTGGCGATGACCGGAACATTTACGTACCACGGCGAAGGCGAACAGATCGAAAACGACGGCGGCCCCGGTACCTATCGCTTCTCCGGAGTCGAGCCGGGTGTTCTCACCCTGCACCTGACCACACCGGCATGCCGAGTGTGGCCGCAGTGGTGTTGGGTAGACCACTCCGTTATCACCTTCACGCCGGAGGAGCGCCACTGATCGGGCGGGGCAGCGCGCGGTTTCACCCGATGCGGCCAGCACTGCCGCGTGAACCAATTCCATCCATTCATCAAGGAGGACGCACTCGATGACACACCACTGGCTTACTCGACATCTGCGGATCGCGGTCGCCGGGGCCATAGCCCTCACGCTGGTGGCGTCGTGCGGTGGCTCCCCGAGCGCACCGGCCACCAACGCCGGTCAGACCACCACCGCTAGCAACGCCAGTCTGACCGCCGCCGGCGACGGTGGCGACACGACGGCCCAGAACACTGCCGACGGGGACGATGCGGGAAACACCGCCGCTGCGGACACCAATAGCGGCGACGCCGGGAGCGGCGACGCCGGGAGCGGCGACGAGGTCGCGTCGCTCATCAGCGCAACGGTCGACGGACAGAAGTACGAGGCGCAGAGCAGCGAGACCACCTGCAGTACCGGAGCGACGAGCGGAAACTCCTTCGGCAATCAGTACAGCGACGCCGCGAAGCAGGAGGGCCTGAGCAGCCTGCAATTGATCGTCGACGATGTCGCGGCCGCCAAGGCCGGCACGAGCGAATTCACCCTCACCATCACCATCGGACCGCTGGGCGAGGGCACCGACTACACCGTGGCACCCGGTACCGGCGAGGGCGACGGCACCCTCACGCTCGATTACGGCGGCGGCTCCACTGCCTCGGCCACCTTCAGCGGCACCACAGCCGACGGTGCGAGCGTCAATGGCACGTTGCAGTGCCGTCAGATCATCAACCTGGGCTGACGCACGATCGTTCGGCGCCACCGCGCGGATCCATCACCGTCAGCCGGTCACCGGGTAACCTCACCCGCGTGAGCACATCTCTCCCATACGCGGAACTGTTCATCGCGGAGAACGACCAGGCGACGGCCGCCCGCGACCGCGCCGCCGACCTCGGTTGCGAACCGGTGAGCGCCGGCGCCGGAGCCGCACTCGCCTTCATCGCGGCCAGCATCGCCGCGCGCAACGTAGTCGAGATCGGCACGGGCACAGGCGTTTCCGGATTGCACCTGTTCGACGGGATGGTGGACGGCGGCATCCTCACGTCGATCGACATCGAGTCCGAGCATCAACGGGCCGCAAAACAGGCCTTCAGCGACGCGGGTATCGCACCGGGACGCGCCAGGCTGATCAACGGGCGCGCCCTCGATGTGCTGCCGCGCCTCACCGATGGCGGCTACGACCTGGTACTCGTCGACGGCGACCCGCGGGAGTATCCGCAATGCCTCCTCGAGGCGGCGCGACTGCTGCGGCGAGGGGGCGTCGTGGTCATGGCGCACGCGCTGCACGGCGGGCGGGTCGCCGATCCGACCGCGCGCGATGCGGAGACCGTCGCCGTGCGCGACGCCGGTCGGTCGCTGCGCGACGACGACCAGTGGACCGCCGTACTGATCCCGCTCGGCGACGGCCTGCTCGCCGGAGTAAAGCGGTAAGCACCCGGGCCTTCGGCCGCAGGCCGCGAGCAGCGTCATATCTCGACCTGCACACCTTTGCCGATCAC
>JAFIHI010000122.1 GCA_017848755.1 Nakamurella sp.
CACGACATCGGCAAGAACCTGGTCGACATCATCCTGTCGAACAACGGCTACACGGTGAAGAACATCGGCATCAAACAGCCCATCACGGCGATCCTGGATGCCGCAGCCGAGACGCATGCGGATGCCATCGGCATGTCCGGGCTGCTCGTCAAGTCCACCGTCGTGATGCGCGACAACCTTGCCGAGATCAATTCGCGTGGGCTCGCCGACCGATACCCCGTGCTTCTCGGCGGTGCGGCGCTCACCCGCGCCTACGTCGAGAACGATCTCGCGGACCTGTTCCAAGGCGACGTCAGCTACGCGCGGGACGCGTTCGAGGGGCTGCGCCTGATGGACCGCGTCATGACGAAGAAGAAGGGGCTGGTGTCCGGCGCGGACGTCGCCGCCGACGCGGCCGAGCGGGCCAAGGCCGCCGAGCGACGCGCCCGGCACGAACGGTCCGCGCGGATCGCGGCGCAGCGCAAGGCACGGGAGATCCCGGCGGAGATCCCGGCCCGGTCCGCGACGGCGATCGACAACCCGATTCCCGCCCCGCCGTTCTGGGGGCAGCGGGTGATCAAGGGCATCCCGCAGGCGGACTTCGCGGCCCTGCTGGACGAACGCGCCCTCTTCCTCGGCCAGTGGGGTCTGCGCGGGCAGCGTGGTGGCGACGGTCCGTCCTACGAGGAGTTGGTCGAGTCCGAGGGCAAGCCGAGGCTGCGCGCCTGGTTGGAGCGCCTGGCCACCGAGAAGATCCTGCGCGCGGCGGTGTCTTACGGCTACTTCCCGTGCGTGTCCGAGGGCGATTCGTTGATCGTGCTGGCCGAACCCGACCCCGCGGCCCCCGAGGTGACCCGCTTCACGTTCCCACGACAGCAGCGCGACAAGCACCTCTGCCTCGCCGACTACTTCCGCCCGCGGGAAACCGGCGAGGTGGACGTGGTCGCGTTCCAATTGGTGACGATGGGCTCGGAGATCTCGAGGTTCACGGCAAACCTGTTTGCCGGCAACGCCTATCGCGACTATCTGGAAGCGCATGGGCTGTCGGTGCAGTTGACGGAGGCGCTGGCCGAGTACTGGCATCAACGGATCCGCGGCGAGCTCCGGTTCGCGGACGGCGGCACCGTGGGCGATGCGGACGCCCCGAACGTGGCCCGATTCTTCGATCTGGACTACCGCGGGTGCCGATACTCGTTCGGATACCCCGCCTGCCCGGACATCGCCGAACAAGAGAAGATGGTGCCCCTGCTCAAGCCGGAAACGATCGGCGTGGAGCTGTCCGAGGAGTTCCAGTGGCATCCGGAGCAGTCGACCGCGGCGGTGGTGGCGCACCACCCCGAGGCGACCTACTTCGCCGCGCGATGAGCACCGGTATGGCGCCGTCCTTGCAGGCTGTCCTGTTCGACATGGACGGAACCCTGATCGACTCCGAGAAGCTGTGGAGCATAGGGCTTGTCGAAGTCGCCGACGAGCTCGGCGGCAGCCTGTCCGCCGAGACCAGGGCGTCCATGGTCGGCAAGGACCTGGTCAGTTCGGTCCGCATGCTGATGGCAGACCTGGGTGTGACGGGCGAGCCGGCGGTGGTCCAGCGGCTGCTGGTCGCGGCCATGGCCCGGGAGTTCGCCAACGCCCTGGAGTGGCGCCCGGGGGCGGAGGACCTACTGAAGGCGGTGCGCGCCGCAGGGTTCCGCACCGGCCTGGTGACGTCCACCCATCGGAATCTGACGTCGGTGGCCCTCGAGACCATCGGCCGGGACAATTTCGACATCATCGTCTGCGGCGACGATGTCGCGCACACGAAGCCCCACCCGGAGCCGTACCGCAAGGCGCTGCGCGAACTGGATGTCACGGCAGACGTGACGGTGGCCATCGAGGACTCCCCGGCCGGCTCCACGTCGGCGCGCACCGCCGGCATCGCGACGCTTGTGGTTCCACTGGAGGTCCCGGTCGAACCCGCGCCGCTGCTCACGATCCGGCCGAGCCTGGTCGGCATCACGGTCGCGGATCTCCAGGCCCTGTTGCCCGGAGGGTAGGAGCAGATCAAGGCTGCCGGTGCGATCCCGGCGCCGGTTCACGTCATCGAACATCGGCGACCACGGCGGCGCAGCGGGCCGGCATCGTGACCGTGGGCTCGGCATTGTCGATGTGCACCCCGGACGCCGTCGCCAGCAGGACCTCCCGTTCGCGACTGCCGCCGGGGCGGGGGAGCGGGACGGTCCGCGGTTGGTCGGCCAGGTTCGCGACGACCACGAGCCCGCCCCGGTCGATCACAATCCACCGACCCGCCTCGTCGATCTCTACCCGGGCTCGGTGTAGGCGGGGGTCCGTGAGCTCAGGCCGTGCCCGGCGCAGGGCGAGCAGCCGCCGGTATAGCTCCCACATCTCGGCGTGGCCGGGCGTGCCGATTTCGGCCCAGTCCAGGCGCGACCGTTCGAAGGTGGCCGGGTCCTGCGGGTCCGGCACCGCTGCGAGATCCCAGTCGTGCCGGTCGAACTCGGCGAGGCGACCTTGCCGGGTGCGCTCCCCAAGGTCGGCCTCCGGATGCGAGGTGAAGAACTGCCACGGGGTGGTGGCGCTCCATTCCTCGCCCATGAACAGCATGGGCGTGAAGGGCGACGTGAGCAGCAGCACGGCTGCGATCGCCTGCGCGGCGGCGCCGGCCTGAACGGCCATCCGGTCGCCGGTTGCCCGGTTGCCGATCTGGTCGTGGTTCTGGATGCTCGCCACGAGCCGCCATGCCGGGGTGACGTCGGTCCGGATCGGCCGGCCGTGGTGTCGACCCCGGAAGCTGGAGTAGCTCCCGTCATGGAAGAAGCCGTCGGTGAGCACCTTGGCCAACGCGGCCAGCGGCGCGAAATCCGCGTAGTAGCCGGAGGTCTCGCCGGTCACTGCCACGTGAACCGCGTGGTGGACATCGTCGTTCCAGGCCGCGGTGAGCCCCGATCCGCCCGCCTCCCGCGCCGTGATGAGCGCCGGGTCATTGAGATCGGACTCCGCGATCAGGGACAGCGGCCGGCCCAGATGGGCCGACAGCGCATCGGTCTCGATCGCGAGATCTTCCAGAACCGTTACCGCGCGGGTATCCCGCAAGGCGTGCACCGCGTCCAGCCGCAGCCCGTCCACGTGGTAGTCCGCGAACCACATGTGGGCGTTGTCCAGGATGTAGCGGCGCACCTCGTCGGACTCGGGCCCGTCCAGATTGACTGCGGCGCCCCAGGTATTGGCGGCATCGTCGCGCAGGTAGGGGCCGAACTCGGGCAGGTAGTTGCCTGAGGGGCCGAGGTGGTTGTACACCACGTCCTGGATCACGCCCAGCCCCCGCGCGTGGCAGGCGTCGACGAATCGCTGGTAGGCCGCCGGCCCGCCGTATGGCTCGTGCACCGCGAACCACAGCACGCCGTCGTACCCCCAGCCCCGAGGTCCGTTGAAGGCGCCTGCCGGCAGCAGCTCGACGAAGTCCACGCCGAGATCGACGAGGTGGTCGAGCTTCTCGCTCGCCGAGTCCAACGTGCCGCCCTGCGTGAACGTCCCGATGTGCAGTTCGTAGATCACGGCGCCGGCGAGCTGCCGACCGGTCCAGGCGCCGTCGCGCCAGGCGTGTCGGGCGGGGTCGAAAGTGCGGGACAGGTCGTGCACACCGCGCGGCTGGCGCCGCGACCGCGGGTCCGGGCGCACCGGCCCGCCGTCGATCGCGAAGCCGTAATCGACATCGTCGTCGCCGCAGTCGATCTCGACGGACCACCAGCCGTTGAGCCACCGCTCCATCGGCGCCTCGCCGGTGCCGGCGCCGCTGCCAGTGATGAGGTCAACCCGGTGCGCCCGCGGCGCCCACACCCGGAATCGTCGCATGCCGTTCACGGTACGGTCGGCCCGTCAGGCTCGCAGCAGCAGCGCGACCGGGTACCGGTCGAGGACCTCCGCGACATCGAGGATGACGGAGTCCCCGGCCCGGGCTGCCGCGTCGAAAACGTTGCCCGTCAAGGCATCCCGCCAGAGCCCGGCCGGTAGGGGAATAGTGGTGTCGGCCCAGCCGCTTCGCGCGGCGAGGTCGACCGGCAGCCTGGTGGCCAGCGTCACCGCACCGCCCCGGTCGAACGCCACGAGGTGATCGGCGGCGGGGCCGGCCGCCGTGATCGCGCGGTAGTCGGTGAACAACTCCGGCCGGGCCCGCCGGGCACGCAGCGCGCGGGACGTCACCAACAGCTTGGCGGCGCCCGTGGCGTCGATCGGCGGCAGCCAGCCGTCATCGAGCCGGGCGAGCATCTCCGCGGCGCCGCCGTCGGCGAAGGCGTCGAAGGGGCGCCGGTTGTCCGGGTCGACCAGGTCGTTGCTCCACAGTTCGGTGCCGCGATAGACGTCCGGCACACCGGGAGCGGTGAGCTGTATCAGCTTTGCCGCCAGCGAGTTCGACCATCCGGCGGGCCGAATGCGGTCGGCGAACGCGGCGAGTTCCACTGAGATGACGCTGTCCTCGAAGCAGGCGTCGACGAGGTGGTGGAGCACCTCCTCGAATCGGGGGTCGGGGTCGATCCATCCGGTGGACGTGCCCGCCTCCCGGGCAGCTTTCTCCGCATAGGCGTGCAGGCGCTCCGCATCGATGGGCCAGGCGCCGACGGCAGTCTGGAACAGTAGGGTGGCGAGCACGCCGTCGGGGAAGTTCAGTCGGCCGACCCAGCGCCGGACGGCCTGCCCCCAGTCGTCGGCAACCTCGGCCAGCACGTCGATCCGCGCGCGCACATCCTCGCCGCGCTTGGTGTCGTGGGTGGACAGCGTCGTCATGCCGTCCGGCCAGGTTGCCATCCGGAGCCGTTGCGCCGCATGGAACTCCGCCGGTGCCACCGAGAAGATTGATGGGTCGCCGCCGACCTCTGTCAGCGAGGTCAAGCGCGGGTAGCGGTAGAAGGCGCAGTCTTCAATGCCTTTTGCCATCACCGCACCCGATGTCTGCTGGAGCCGGGCGGTGAACTCCGAGTCCGGTTCCGACGCGCACCGCCCGATCAGCGCGAGCGTCTCGGACAGGTCGGGCCGGCGCGCTCGCGCGTCGGCCAGCGCGATTGTCAGGTGGTGCGCGCCGGTCGGCAGGTAGGTGCGGTAGACGGGGAAGCAGGCCAACAGCTCCGCGATCGCATCGACCACGTGATCCGTGGAGCCCGCGCTCGGTGCCAGCCGCGCGAGTCGCCGCACCTCGGAGCCGAGAATCCCGTCCGCGACGGCGCGTTTCGTGCCGTGCACAAGATCCGGCCAGGCAATACCACACCGCCCACCGCGTTGCTCGCCGAGTTTGTCTAACGCGAGTTGCCCGGCCGGGTCGACCAGCAGCCGGTCGATGAGCGCCAGCGTGTCGTACCCAGTCGTGCCGGCGCAGCGCCAGTCGGGCGGCAGATCCTCACCGGGTTCGAGGATCTTCTCCACTACCGTGTAGCGCCCGCCGGAGAGGTCCGCGAGGTCCCGTAGATAGCCGACCGGGTCCTTGAGCCCGTCGGGGTGGTCGACGCGCAGTCCGTCCACCCAACCCGATTCGATCCAGTGCCGTATCTCCGCGTGGGAGCCGGCGAACACGTCCGGCTCCTCGACCCGCACCGCCGCCAGCGAGCTCACCGCGAAGAATCGGCGGTAGTTGAGATCCGTGTCGGCTAGGCGGAAGTTCACTAGCCGGTAGTGCTGCCGCTCATGCACCTGCTGCGGGGTGTCGCCGTCCCGGACACTGTCCGGCGCGAGCGGGAAGACGTGCTCGAAGTAGTGCAGCCGTCCATCAACGATGCGCAGCGCGTCCAGTTCATCGGGCCCGTCCCCGAGGACGGGCAGCAGGATCTTGTCTCCGCCTGCGGCGCAATCGATGTGGAACGCGGCGGCATGGCGGGGACGCCGCCCGTGAGTGAGTAC
>JAFIHI010000123.1 GCA_017848755.1 Nakamurella sp.
CCGGCGACCTCTTCCAGGAGCTTCGGCCCTGGCCTGCTCAGTTCGTCTTCCAGCTCTTCTTCGGTGTCGAACACGATCACTGCTCCTTGACTGCCGAGGGATTCCGGTGGCCGCGGTCGTTCTCGCCCGCGCGGGGATCGAGGCCGAAGAGTTCTGCCGCGTTGCGCCAGAAGATTAGCTCCCGGCTATCCGCACTCAGGTCGGCCGATTGGTACAGGCCGATGGCGACCGCCGGGTCGATCAATGTGGCGTCGGTGCCCAGTAACAGCCGCTGATGGTCGATCTGCTCGGTGATCCGGCGGACGCGGGCCAGATCGGTGATGGAGCAGGAGAGCTCGAGATAGAGCCGATCGGTGATCCCGGCGGCTTCGACCGCTCCGTCCCAGCTAGTGGCGCCGGCGTGCGCAGCGATCGCCCTGATGTGGGGCCGGTCCGCGACCAACGCAGCCAGGTCGAGCACATCCGGCCCCCAGGTGTGCACCAGAACCACGGCACGCAATGCCTCGAGGACGTCGAAGGTGTCACGCATCTGCGGTGACGCGATGCTGCGACCGGAGTACGTGGTGTGGATCTTGACGCCCACCCACCGATCGGACGCCAAGAAGCGCTCGGCGTCGGCCTGCCCCACGTCCGGGGTGTTGGGATTGACCACCACATACCCGCGCAGCCGGGGATGTTCGGCGAGCACCGCGTCCAGGCGGGCGTTTCCGCCCGGCGCGTCATAGACCACGGCCTCGCTGGCCGAGACGATCTGGAGGTCGATGCCGTAGTGGTCGAGCAGCCGTTCGTTCTCCTCGACGCCGCCGATGTCCATGGCGAAGAACCACGGCCCCCAGTGACCGTGGACGTCGATGATCGGTCCGTCGTAGTCGGGGCTCATGGTGCCACCGTCGTGTCGGTCAGCCATCCGCCGCCGATCGTCGCCCGGTCCTCGGCGGAGATCCGCGCGTGACGCAGCCGCAGGGTGCTGGGCGCGATGGCATGCAGCGGCGCCCTGCTGCCGAATGCGGCGTGATGGGCGCCCACCTCGCCGACCAGCCGCTCGATGGAGTCCGGGGCGTTGAGCAATCGGGTGGAGGAAACGAATCCCGGCTCCTCGCGGGCCAGCAGGATGAAGTCGGCGAGGTGGTAGGCGTGCACGTCGAGGAACACGACCCGCAGCCCCCGGCCCGAGAAGGCCGGCCAGATCTCGCGAACGTCGCCGTCGGTCAGGATCGTCATTCCGGCCGCCGCGGCTAGGGCGATCGTGTGGCGGTAGGCAGGGGAGGTGATGGGTACTCCCTGCAGTGCGCCGAAGAGTCGAAGCGTCCGAACGCCCTCGTCCGCCGCAGCCGTCAACAGCTCTTCCGCCCGCAGCGCGTTGCGCAGATTGACCGTCACCACGGGCGACCAGGCGGGCCGGTCTGCCGCGAGGCTCAGGGTCTCTGCGAGCCCGTCGACATCGTCGAACCAGGCGCCGCGGGCCGAGCAGACCAGCGCGCCGGTGACGTCTGCCTCGGCCAGGGTGGCTGCTGCCTTCTCGGGCGATAGGTCGATATCGGCCTGTGCCGGCCAGGTTCCGACCAAGACATCACAATCCAGCGCGATGGGGCCGGTGGGCAGGGAGCGGTACATCGACGTATCAGCTCGTCGCCCGACGGTGCGCGTCGATGACGGCGTTCACGACCCGATCCACGTGTTCCTCGCGGTAGTTCTCGTTCCAGGCGATCACCACCAGTGAGTCGGCGACGAGCGAGTCCGCCACCGGGCATTCGCCTGCCTGGTAACGGGTCGGCCAGTCGTCGGCGACGGTGAAGGGGAAGTGGCTGGTGCCGAAGACCTGTCGCCCTGTGATGGCCGGGGTCTGGTTGAGCGGGGTTGTCAGGTAGCCACCCGCTGCCGGCACCCCGTGCTCGATGAGCACGGCGGCAAACTCGCGGCAGTCCAGGTGTATCTGCTGGCGATCCAGCACGAGGGGCAGCATCCAGAAGGAGTGGCGGTCCGGGTGCTGGGGCAGGTGCAGACCCGGCAATCCCGTCAGCGCGCGGATCGCTGAGCCTGCAGTCCGTCTGCGGGCGTCGATGACGCCGGCCAGTTTGGGGAGCTGGGCCCGGGTCACCGCGGCCTGCAGCTCCGTCATCCGGTAGTTGAGGCCCGGGAAGAGATGGGTCCGTTCTCCCGTGTCGCGGGGCCAGCCCTTGTCGGCGAACAGCCGCATGCGCCTGGCGGATGCCGGGTCGTTTGTCACGGTCAGGCCGCCGTCGCCGGCGCTGATGTGCTTGGACTGCTGCAGGCTGAAACAGCCGATGTCGCCGCGTGTCCCTGCTGGACCTCCGACCGCGTCGGGGCGTGCGAGGTAAGCCTGCGCGCAGTCCTCGATCACCACGATGCCGCGTTCGTGCGCCAGGGCCACGATCTCGTCGATCCGCGCCGGGCCGCCGAACAAGTGCACCACGATGACGGCGCGAGTCCGCGGGGTGACGACCGCCAGGAACGACTCGGGCGTCATACATCCGGTGAGAGGATCGACGTCGGCAAAGACCGGGACCGCGCACTGTGCCAGGACACCCGCCACGGTGCCGTAGTCGGTGATCGGGGGGACCACGATCTCGTCGCCCGGTTCGGGGTTCACGGCGGCGACCGCGAGGTGTAGTGCCGCGGTCCCGGAGGTGCTCGCCACGGCCTCAGCGACGCCGAGGTAGTCCGCGAACTCCCGTTCGAGCGCGCTAGCCTCCGCGCCCACCGTGCGACAGAGCCGCCCGGACTCGAGCACCCTGGTCACCGCGGCGAGTTCCTCCGCACCGAAGGTGCGCCCGGAGGCGTCGCTGGTGGTGGGGAATGCCACCGGCAGGGAGGCCGTGGGTGACTGGCCCGCGTGGGTGTCGACGGTCGTCATGATGTCGTCCAATCGGCCTGGAAGGTGGAAGGCCGGCACGTCGCCGATCACCGGCGAGAGGGGAGCCGGACTAGCCCAGTTTACGCAATCGATGGTGCCGTAGGCAAGCCGGCGCCGTGACGGCGATGGCCACCGATGAGGTCCTCGGGGCCGCCGGAGCTGGCCCGCGGAGGTCAGTCACCGTACGGCGCGGTCAGGTGGATAGGGCTGCTGGACGACCGTTGGCTGACCTCCAGATCGAAGCGATCTCCCCGGTAGATGGACTTGCTGTAGTCGATGACTTGCCCGGAGCTGTCACGAGTCGTGGCGGTGATCAGCAGGCACGGCACCGTGGCGTCGATCCCCAGCAGCTCCGTCTCTTCGGCGGTGGGCCGGACCGCGGCCACCCGTGCTTGGGCGCTGGTTGGTCGTATGCCGTAGCGGGTCTCGATGATCCGGTCCAGCGGCTCCTGCTCGAAGTCGATCGATTCCAGGCCGGGGAAGCGTTCCAAAGAGATCGTGGTGCGCTCGATGCCGGTGGGTAGACCGTCGGCGGTGCGAATCAGTGCCAGCCTGAGTGCTCGGCCGCCGGTGGGCACTTCAAGGCGCTGCGCCACCTCTGAAGTGACACGAAAGACGTTGTGCTCCTGAATGATTGACCCGGCCTTTTGCCCCCGGCGGCTGAGTTCGAAGCCGAAAGGGCGGCCGATCCCGAAGGATGGAGCGGGTGGGTCCGCGACCACGATGCCCACCCCGGGCAGGATTCTGACGACGCCGTCGGCAGCTAGCTTGCGGATCTCTCCGCGCACCGTCATCCGCGCCACGCTATAACGCTCGGCCAGTCCCCGTTCGGAGGGCAGCGGGGCGCCCGCTTCGAGTCCGCTGATGAGATCCAGCAGGATCTTCCGGAGCTGGTCACCCTTGGGCAGATCGTCATCGAGGGCGCGCGGCAGTTGAAGCTCGTCAGGATCGATCGGGTTGCCGCGCCGTGCCATTGCTTCTCCTGCACTCTGTTCTGGGTACTTCAGTCCGGTCGCATCCACATGATCGATGCGAGTGCGCGCTGCTGTGATCATGACGGTGGCTGATTTGTGTGTCGAGGGCTTGACAACGCTCGATCCCCCAGTCCACCATATTCGCAGTCCGGACTAGACCAGTTAGGGGCAGGTGGCGAGCAGCGCCCCTCATGGTACGCCCAGACGTCACAGGTCATTCACTGCAAGCGAAAGGCTCAGCATGTCCGAATCGAATGGCACTGACCGCACACCGGAGCCGAGGTATCTGAGCCGGCGCCGGCTGCTGGTAGGCCTGGGTGCGTCCGCCGTCACCTTCGGGCTGGCTGCGTGCGCGCCTGGCACGACCGGCAACAACACCTCATCGAGCAGCGCGTCCGGCAGCAGCACACCGTCGAGCAGTAACTCATCGGCCTCGAGCACCGGCAGCACCGGATCTTCCAGCGATACCGGAACCTCGACCGCTGCGCCGGAGCCGCTCAGCGGCAAGGTCGCCTTTTGGACGATCAATCTGAAGGCGGGGTTCGAGGACTACATCAATGGCATGATCAAGGCCTTCCAGACACAGCACCCCGGCGTTTCCATCGAGTGGACCGACGTGCCCGGAGATCAGATCGACGCGAAGCTCCTCGCCGCGATCGCCAGCAGCGATGTTCCGGATGCGGTCAACATGTGGAACGACAGCATCTCCGGGGTGAGTGGAAAGCTGGCGGATCTCTCCACTCTGCTGTCTGCCGACGAGCTGTCCGATTACCAGCCCGGCCTGCTCAACCCGTTCAAGATCGATGGTCGGCAGGTCGCCATCCCGTGGTACCACGGCGGCATGCCGGTCATGATCTACCAGAAGTCCGTGCTCGCGAAGGTGAGCAGCTTCAATCCGGAGCAGCCCCCGCAAACCTACGACGAGGCTCTGAATCTCGCGCAGAGCATCTACGACACCACGAAGGTGTACGGGACCGCCTTGATCCCGCGCGACGACATCATGTCCTACTACGGCATCAAGATGATTAGCGACGACAAGACGAAGGCGGCATTCGCGACGCCCGAGGGAGCCGCGGTCTTCGAGCACTTCAAGAAGGCCTACACCGACAAGGGTCTGGCTCCCGGATCGGTCTCGAACCAAGGTGTGCCACCGGAGTACATCGATAACGGCAAAGTGGGCTTCGCGATCAACAGCCCGGCCTGGCTAGCCAATGTCAAGAAGAACGCGCCCCAGATCTACGGCGACATCGATATCGCGCCCGCGCCCATGAGCACGGGCGGCAAGTATCTTCTCACCGAGATCCAGACGCTGGTGGTGCCCTCCGCGTCCAAGAACCCGAAGGCCGGCGCGGCTTTCATCCAATTCATCACCAACGCCGAAAATCAACTCGCGTTCTGCAAGCTGGTGCCCATCTTCCCGAGCTCGATCAAAGCGGGTGAGGATGCGTTCTTCTCCGAGAAGACCGACGATTCGCTCGACACGAAGGCCAAGCTGATGATCGGCAAGAACCTGCCCAAGCTCGAGTACATCCAGTACGGCACCACGCATGATTCCGAACTCGGCAAGGTGTTCCGGACGGGCGCTGCCGACTACTTGACCGGCTCGCAGTCCGCGGCGGCGGCATTGGCGGCCATTGCCGATAAGTGGAATACCATCCTCGCTGGATGACGATTCAAACGTGGATGGACTTGCGACTGAATCCCGCTCTGCCGCACGCGAAGCAGCCCCGGGCATGACGGCCTCGCCGGCCGTCATGCCCGGCGAGGCGCGTCGGTGGCGTGCGCGCAATTCCCGGAACGACGGGCCCGTCGGGCGTAGCCGCATAGCGCCGTACCTCTTTCTGTTGCCGGGTATGACGCTGTTTTCGATCTTCGTCGTCTGGCCCGCGGCCTCGGCGATCCAGATCGCGTTCTACAAATACAACATCGTCGACCCCGCCGTGCCGGTCGGCTGGA
>JAFIHI010000124.1 GCA_017848755.1 Nakamurella sp.
CGAGAAAAGGCCGCCCGAGGGCGGCCTTCACGCGCAACCTTCACTCTGTAGCCCCGATGGGATTCGAACCCACGTTACCGCCGTGAGAGGGCGGCGTCCTAGGCCGCTAGACGACGGGGCCTTGTAGTTGGTATCACTGCCGTTGGTGTTACTGCTGTTGCCGTGCTGGTCGATACTACCGGAAACCGTGCGCACGCCCGACACAGCAGCGGTATCGCACCGCTGGGGTACTAGGACTCGAACCTACACTGGCTGAACCAGAATCAGCTGTGTTGCCAATGACAC
Organism: Nakamurella sp.; assembly: GCA_017848755.1. Taxonomy (GTDB): domain Bacteria; phylum Actinomycetota; class Actinomycetes; order Mycobacteriales; family Nakamurellaceae; genus Nakamurella. Next base: position 286 of record JAFIHI010000124.1, read on the forward strand.
CATACCCCACTGGCCCCACCGGAGCGGAGCCGAGAACCCATCTTACAGATGCCGTCGCGCTCCCCCAAACCGCGGTCGCCGCGCCGCGAAACCGCCAGCGGCACAGGCTATCCCGCGACGACCGGGTTCTCCAGGTCGCCGATGCCGGAGACCGCCACGGACACCACGTCACCGGCGGCCAGCGGCCCCACGCCCTCGGGGGTGCCGGTCAGGATGACGTCGCCCGGCAGCAGCGTCATGATCGCCGAGCAGTACTCGATCAGCTCCCCCAGCCCGAAGATCAGATCCGCCGTGTGCCCGTCCTGGCGTACCTCGCCGTTCACGGTGGTCGTCACCGTCACATCCGACGGGTCCAGCTCGGTCTCGATCCACGGCCCGAGGGGGCAGAACGTGTCGAACCCCTTGCTGCGCAACCACGGCGCGTTCGGTGCGCGCAGATCGCGGGCGGTGACATCGTTGGCGCAGGTGTAGCCGAGGATCACGCCGCTCGCGTCCGCGGCCCGCACGCGGTGGCACGGCCGCCCGATCACCACCGCCAGCTCGCCCTCGTAGTCCACGCGATGGGAGACGGCCGGCATGGCGATCGCCGCGCCCGGCCCGATCACCGACGTGGACGGTTTCAAGAACACCATGGGCTCGTCCGGCACGGCATTGCCGAGTTCGGTGGCGTGCGCGAAGTAATTGCGCCCGATGCCGATCACCTTGCTGGGCAGGATCGGCGCGAGCAGCCGCACGTCGGCGAGCGGCCAGCGCCGCCCGGTGAACGACGGATTGCCGAACGGGTGGTCGGCGATCTCGCGGGCCTCCGCCGCGCCATCCGGGCCGCCGGGACCGTCGATCGCGACGAAAGACATCCCCTCGGCATGGGCTACTCGGGCCAGACGCACAGCGCACCTTTCAACGACACTGCCGGTCGGCAGCCGCATCTCGCCGACGCAGAGCGAGCCTACCGCCTATGACGTCGTTCGCTTCGCCGGGCTCCCGGCGCTACGCCGCGCACCGCGTCAGGCAGTCACCGCCTGCCGACCCGCCGCGTACAGCAGCGCGTCGACCAGGGCCCGGAACGATGCCTCGACCACGTTCGCGTGCACTCCCACCGTGGTCCAGTCGGACGTGGCATCGGTGGATGTCACCAGCACCCGGGTGACCGACCTCGTGCCCGCGCTGCCGGAGAGGATCCGCACCTTATAGTCGGACAACTCCACGTTCGCCAACTGCGGGTAATGGGCGACGACGGCTTGGCGCAGCGCGGAATCCAGCGCATTGACCGGCCCGTTGCCCTCCGCGGTGACGATCACCCGCTCGCCGCCGACGAGTACCTTGACGGTCGCCTCGGATTTCGCGCCGCCGACGCCGTTGTGCTCCACGATCACCCGATACGACTCGATGGTGAAGGGGCGCAGGGCGGCGCGGGGGCCGACCCGGGAGTCCGCCGGCTCGCTGCCGTCAGCCGTCTTGTCACCGGCGTCGCCGACACGGCCGTCGGCGCGCGCGATCTCGCTGCGCAAGAGCAGCAGGAACGACGCGTCCGCGGCCTCGTACGACCAGCCGTCCGCTTCGCGCTTCTTCACGGTCTCCACCACCCGCGAGACGACCTCGGGCCGGGACGTCAGGTCCACGCCGAGCTCGGCGGCCTTGAGCTCCACCGAGGCCCGGCCGGCCATCTCGGTGATGAGGATGCGCATGTCGTTGCCCACGATCGCCGGGTCGATGTGGTTATACAGCACCGGGTCGACCTTGATCGCAGACGCGTGCAGGCCGGCCTTGTGAGCGAACGCCACCGATCCGACGTAGGGCTGATGGGTGTCCGGCACCAGGTTCGCGAGCTCGGCGATCGCGTGCGAGACGCGGACCATGTCCGTCAGGCGTCCGTGCGGCAGCACCGGCATGTCCATCTTGGTGGCGAGATTGCCGACCACCGCGAACAAGTCGGCGTTGCCGGGCCGCTCCCCGTAACCGTTGGCGGTGCATTGCACGTGGGTGGCACCGGCCTCCACGGCCGCGATCGTGTTGGCGACCGCGCAGCCCGTGTCGTTCTGGCAGTGGATCCCGAGGCGAAACCCGCTGCGCTGCAAGACCTCTGCCACCGTCTGGTGCACCCGTGAGGGGAGCATCCCGCCGTTCGTGTCGCACAGCACGATCACGCTCGCGCCCGCGCCGGCGGCCGCCTCGGCGACCCGCAGACCGTAGTCCCGATCGAAGCGGTACCCGTCGAAGAAGTGCTCGCAGTCCAGGAACACCCGGCGTCCCTCGGCCACGAGCAGCGCGACCGTGTCCGCGACCATCGCCAGGTTCTCCTCCGGCGTAGTGCGCAGGGCGCGCGTCACATGCCGGATATCGGATTTTGCGACGAGCGTCACGACCGACGCGCGCGAGTCCAACAGCGCCCGCACTTGCGGGTCGTCTTGCGCCTTCACGCCGGCCTTGCGGGTCGCGCCGAACGCCACCAGGGTCGAGGTGGTCAGCGGGAGCTCCCCGTCCGCGGCGCGGGCGAAGAACTCCGTGTCCTTGGGCACCGCGCCGGGCCAGCCGCCCTCGATGAAGCCGACGCCCAGCTCGTCGAGAAGCGTTGCGACGGCGATCTTGTCGGCGACGGAATAGGTGATGCCCTCGCGCTGCGCGCCGTCGCGCAACGTCGTGTCGAAGACGTGGAAGCTGTCGCCGAGCGGAAATGCCGAATCTGCGGCCATGCCAGGCCCTTTCCATGCGCACACATGGTGCTGTGGGAACAGTGCTGCCAGGGCCGCGCCGCCAAGGGTGGCGGCGACACGGCGTCCGGATAACAAAAGACCTCCCGGGGTACGGGAGGTCTGCGCGCTGGGTGACCGGCGCGCTAGCTGGTAATGATCGCGATTGCGAATGCCATGCAACCAGTATGGCACGGCCCGACGCAGCGTGCCGCACCGCATCGCCGCCACACCGCATGACGGATATGACGAAGTTTCCGGGCGAAGCCCGCGAACATCGTCATACCCGATCAGCCGGGAGACGGAATCAACTGGCGGCCAACGCGGCGAGCCGGTCGCCGATCGCCTGCGTGCGTCCGGGGGACCCCGGCGCGCGGGTCGCCAGGTCGAATGCCACGGCCGCCTCGACGCGACGGGCGGCCTCCCCGTGACCGATGTGGTCCAGCAGCAGCGCCACGGACAGCACGGTGGCCGTCGGATCCGCGGTCCCCGTGCCGGCGATGTCCGGTGCGGACCCGTGCACCGGCTCGAACATCGACGGATTGGTGCGCGACACGTCCAGGTTGCCCGACGCGGCCAGCCCGATCCCGCCCGTGACGGCGGCGGCGAGGTCGGTGAAGATGTCGCCGAAGAGGTTGTCGGTGACCACCACATCGAACCGGCCGGGGTCGGTCACCATGTAGATCATCGCCGCGTCCACGTGCGAATACGCGACCGTGACGTCCGGGAAGTCCATGGAGACCTCCTCGACGACGCGGCTCCACAGCTGGCCGGCGTGGACCAGGACGTTGGTCTTGTGCACCAAGGTGAGGTGCTTGCGGGGCCGGCGCGCGGCACGTTCGAAGGCATCCCGCACGACGCGCTGCACCCCGAAGTAGGTGTTGACCGAGACCTCGGTGGCGATCTCGTTCGGCGTGTCCTTGCGGAGGATGCCGCCGTTGCCGGCATACGGGCCTTCGGTGCCCTCGCGGCACACCACGAGGTCGATGGCTCCGTCGCCGGCGAGCGGGCTCGCGACGCCCGGGTACAGGCGCGCCGGCCGCAGGTTCACGTGGTGATCGAGTTCGAAGCGCAGACGCAGCAACAGGCCACGCTCGAGGATCCCCGACGGGACGGACGGATCGCCGACGGCCCCGAGCAGGATCGCGTCGTGCTGACGGATCTCGCGCAGCACGGAGTCCGGCAACAGTTCACCGGTCCGGTGCCAGCGGGCAGCTCCGAGGTCGTAGGTGGTGGTCTCGACGTCGTCGAGCACGCCACCAAGCACCTTGAGACCCTCCGCCACCACCTCCGGGCCGATACCGTCGCCCGGGATCACCGCAAGTTTCATGCCTGCCTGCCTCTTTCCGTATACCTGCCTCGTGCATGCGGCGCAGCAGCGCCACGCCCGCATCACGCACGGGACATGCGAAGACTAACCGTCACGAATCGTGCGCTTCCATCAGCCGCTCCGGACGCGGAGAATTTGCTGCACTTCGAGCCCCCGGTGTGACACGATGCACACGCACTGCTTGACGCAACCAACACTTCGACCACCTGACCGCAGGAGGAATCCGTGACAACACCACAAGGCGGCACGCCGACGCCGGAGTACGGGCAGCAGCCCTACCCGCAGCAGCCGAGCCCATACGGGCAGGGCGGATATCCGCCCGCGCCTCCGCCGCCGCCGTACGCCGCACCCGGGTACCCGGCGCCGGGATATCCCGCTCCCGGATACGGAGCGCCGGCGGGTCTGGCTCGGCCCGGCATGGTGACGGCGGCCGCCGTGCTGTGCTTCATCTGGGGCGGATTCGCCATCATCGGTTCGTTGATCAGCATGCTCGGTGGTGCCGTGGTCAGCGCGGTCGGGTCCGTGTGCAGCCAAACCGATACGACCGGGGCGTGCGCCGCGGCCTCCGGCGCCGGCGGGTTCCTCATCGTGGTCGGGATCGTGCTGATCGTGTGTGCGGGCCTTTTGATCTGGGGCGGCGTGGTCGCGTTGAGCGGCAAGAACTCCAAGGTGTCCGTGATCGCGTGCGGCATCCTGGTGATCGCCGAGATCGCCATGATGATCGCATCCGGCAGCGTCGCCTTCTCGATCTTCGGCATCATCGTGCCGATCCTGATCATCCTGCTGCTCATGAACAAGACGTCGAAGGCGTGGTTCACGGCGAAGGGCGGCGCGACCTTCTAGAATCGGCGGACGCACCGC
>JAFIHI010000125.1 GCA_017848755.1 Nakamurella sp.
GGCCAGCACCACATGCCGGCCGCGGGGGCCGAGTGTGACGCGGACGGCGTCGGCGAGTTTGTCCACACCGGCCTCCATGGCACGGCGCGCGGTCTCGTTGTATTCGATCTGCTTGCTCATGAGTTTCTGTCCTGCCTGAAGAAGTCGTTGTTGCGCAAAGTGTTCCGCCCCGGAAACCGCCCGACACGCATGCGGGGATTTCCGGGGCGGCTCACTACGTCGTTACTTGTTGACGACCGCCAGCACGTCGCGGGCCGACAGGATCAGGTACTCCTCGCCCCCGTACTTGACCTCGGTGCCGCCGTACTTCGAGTAGATGACGACGTCGCCCTCGGCAACGTCCAGCGGAACCCGGTTACCGTTGTCGTCAATACGACCCGGACCGACCGCCAGCACGGTGCCCTCCTGGGGCTTCTCTTTTGCAGTGTCCGGAATGACGATACCGGACGCTGTCGTCGTCTCGGCCTCGTTGGCCTGGACGAGGATCTTGTCCTCGAGCGGCTGGATGTTCACGCTCGCCACGATGTGACCTCCCCCTTCTGGGGTTCGCTGTTTCGATGGGACTTATGCGCCGCCCGCAGCTACCGTGACCCGTCGTCGCGGGTGCCGAGCCATGGACTGGGGCAGACATCTAGCACTCTAATAGCGAGAGTGCCAAGACTCAACCGCGGGGGTGCTGAAACGCGCGCCGCCGCGGATCCACGGCCCGGGGATCTACGCGGCGTGGACCACCTCGACGGGTAGGCCGGGGTCCGCGCCCAGGTGCGGGGCCGAGGCCACGGCCCCAACGGCCGCCACGTGCGCGCCCACCGCGGCGATCATCGCTCCGTTGTCGGTGCACAGGCCGATTCGCGGGATCCGCAGTTCCAGTCCGGCAGCCGCGCACCGCTCGCCCGCCAGCGCCCGGAGCCGCCCGTTCGCTGCGACACCGCCGGCGACGACCACCGTGCCGATGCCGAGATCCGTTGCGGCGCGGACGGTCTTGGCCGTCAGCACGTCGGCAACAGCCTCCTGGAACGAGGCGCAGATGTCTTCGACGGGCACGGCGCGCCCATCCCGGCGCAATGCCTCCACGTGCCGCGCCACCGCCGTCTTCAGCCCGGAGAAGGAGAAGTCGGAGCGGTGCGCGGCGTCGTCCTTCGCGGCGGTGAGCCCGCGCGGGAAGTCGACCGCTCGTGGATCACCGGTCGCGGCGAGCGTGTCGATGACCGGTCCCCCCGGGTAGCCCAGGCCGAGCAGCCGCGCGACCTTGTCGTAGGCCTCGCCGGCCGCGTCGTCGATCGTGGTGCCGAGTTCCGTGATCGCGTCCGGCACGTCGCCCGCGAGGCTCGTCACCCTGAGCAGTTGCGTGTGCCCGCCGGAGACCAGCAGCGCCAGCGCGGGTTTCGGCAGCGGGCCGTGTTCCAGCGTGTCCGCCGCCACGTGCCCGGCCAGGTGGTTGACGCCGAAGAGCGGCACCTCCCAGGCCGCCGCGTAGGCTTTCGCCGCCGCGAGGCCGACGAGGAGCGACCCGGCGAGCCCCGGTCCGGCGGTGACGGCGATCGCATCCACCTCGCCCTGCTCGATCCCAGCGGCATCGAAGGCGCGGTGCACGGTCGGCACCAGCGCTTGCAGATGTGCGCGGGAGGCGATCTCCGGAACCACGCCGCCGAACCGGGCGTGCTCGTCGGCGCTCGACGCGAGCGCGTGCCCGAGCAGCTCCGGCGCACCGTCGGTGACCCGGACGAATCCGACTCCCGTTTCGTCGCACGAGGATTCGATTCCCATCACGACGGATCCCGGGGCCAGCCTGATGATGTCGCCCGGGGCGTTCGCAGTCTCACTCACCGGACCAGTATCCCGCCCGCCCCGGGATGATCATCTGTGGTGTGGAATTTGTTGCGGATTCCGGAACGAATCGCACACGACAGATGATCATCCGGGCGGGGGGCGGCGGCGGAGCATGGTGTACGCGTCCGCACCGGAGGGTTGGTAGTACCGGCGGCGCAGGCCGATGCGGGCGAATCCCTCGGACTCGTATAGCGCGATCGCCGGCGCGTTGTCGGTGCGGACCTCGAGGTACACGGCCCGATTCCCGGCTGCGCGCAGAAGATCTCGCAATAATGCTCGGCCGATTCCGCTCCCCTGCGCCTGTGGGGCGACCCCGATGGTCTGCACGTCCGCATCGTCGGGCCCCGTCGCGAGCCCGGCATATCCGAGTATGACGATGTTCTCGGGGTGGGCCGGTCCGTCAGCCTGCGGGCCCACGGCGGCACCGGGGTCGTCCGAGGGCCTGCCTGCGGCGGACCACACCACGTAGTGGTGCCCGGCGGCGAGCGCGGACCAGAACATGGGCTCGGTCCACGGAGAATCCGTGGCGAACAGCACCCGTTCCAGCGCCGCAATCGCTGGAATGTCCCACCAGCGCATCGGTCTCAGGTGCCCGGCGTGCCGTACGGGCGGAGCGGCGAATGGCGTCATACCCGGTCGGTCACCGAGCGGCGGGTGCGTGCGGTTCGGCGGGCAGGACGTGTTTGGGCGTGCCGGGCTCGGCAGCATCCGGACGCCGCAGATACAGCGGAGTGAGCGGTCCGGGGACCGCGCCGGTCACGAGTGCGCGGGCGGCGCAGGCGATGAGCGCCTCGGAGAGCGTGCCGGACGGCTCGCGCACCGGCAGACCGATCACGGCCGCGACCAGGTCCGCCGCGGCCCCGGTGGCCCATCGCGGCGACAACCCCGCAGCCGCGAGCAGCTCCGGCACTGCCGCCGGCGCGAGGACCGTGGGGCCGTGCTGCCCGGCGCCTGTCGCGCCGTAGGCCGAGAGGTACACCTCCCGTCGTCGGGCGTCGGTGACCACGAGGAATTCGCCGCCGTCCGTCACGCCGGCGGTCCCCGCCGATATCGCTTGGCGTGCTACGGCATCGTGACTCGGCACGCCGTGCACGGGCACATCGAGGGCATCGCCGAGCGCCGCAGCGGTGACCATGCCTACCCGCAACCCGGTGAACGGCCCGGGCCCGATCCCCACCACCACGGCGTCGAGATCCCGCACCGCGTGGGCGGTTTCGCCCAGCACCGCGTCGATGAGCGGCATCAGGTGCTCCGCATGCCCGAATGCGTCCGTAACGCTCTGCTCGGCCAGCAGCCGGATCGGGGAGCTAGGCGGCTGATCGGTCCCGGGGTCGACGGCCAGTTCGTGCGGCTGCCTCAGCTGCACGAGGCCCGCCGTGATCACCGGCGTGGACGTTTCAATCGCGAGGACCAGCACGGTTGTCCATGCTACGGCCCGGTCGCGGTTCCGCCGTGGCGCGGCGGGCACCTTGCCACAGGCCCCCGCTACGGGTCCGCGCCGCGGCTCCACGTCGCGCGTCGGTACGTTAACGTCATATCCCAGACGGCGGAAGGAGCACCGTGCCCGGGCAGGTGACATTGGCTCAGGTCGCGGCGGCCGCCGGGGTGTCGTTGGCCACCGCGTCGCGGGCGCTCAACGGGTCGACGGGTCGCACGGTGGGCGCCCCGCTCGCGGCCCGGGTGCTGGCCGCGGCGCGCGAGCTCGGCTATTCCGTCAACGCCTACGCCCAGGCGATGGCCCGCGGTGCGACGACGACCGTCGGCCTCGTGGTGCACGACATCGCGGACCCGTATGCCGCGGCGATCGCGTCCGGCGTCATCGCCGCTGCCGCCGAACGCGGGCTCATCGTCACGGTCGCATCCACACTCTCGGATCCCGCGATCGAGATCCGTCATATCCAGGCGCTGCTGCAGCAGCGGGCCACCGCCGTGATCCTGGCCGGCTCACGGTTCGCGGACCCGCAGGTCACCGCGACCACTACGGAGCTGCTCGCATCGGTCGCCGCGGCCGGTGGGCATATCGCGTCGATCGGCCAGGACATGGTGGGCGTCAACACGCTCGCGATAGCCAACCGCGACGGCGCGGCGCACCTGGCCCGCACCCTGCACTCGCTCGGCTACCGGAACTTCGCTGTGCTGGCCGGGCCCGAGCAGCTGCTCACCAGCGAGGAGCGCCTGGCCGGCTTCCGGGACGGGCTCGCCGGGTGCGGCGTGGAGCTCGCGGCGGAGAACATCATCGGCGCGCAAGCCACGCGCGACGGTGGATATGTGGCCATGGCGGAGCTGCTCGACCGGGGCCTCGACGCGGAATGCGTCTTCGCGGTGAACGACGTGATGGCCGTCGGCGCGATGGCCGCCCTGCGCGAACAGGGGCACCACGTGCCGGGGGACGTGGCGCTAGCCGGGTTCGACGATATCGCCATGCTCCGCGACATCGAGCCGCCGCTCACCACGGTGCGCGTGCCACTCGCCGACATCGGGCGCGCCGCAGTCGATCTCGCGATGGGCACCGAACCGTCCGCGGCGCCCGTGGTGCGCACCGTGCCGACCGAGGTGGTGGTGCGCGCCAGCACCCCGGGGCGGCCGGCGGAAGAATGAGAAATGCCGCGGCGGGTCGCGCCGTCATATTGCGCGGTCGATGGCCGGTGCGCCGCTCCGGGCCGGGAGCATCGAGTATGACGACGTTCTGCTGCCGGGCTCAATCCGCCGCGGCCGCACCCGATTCACGGATCCCGGCACCGGGTGCGCCGACGCCGTCGCTGGGGTAGAGGTGGCACGCGACCCGGCCCACGCGGCCGGCCTGCGGGGTGAGCAGCGGCTGCCGGAACGGGGCGAGGTCGAGCCGGAGCCCGCCGTGTTCCACGCGCATCCCGCGCAGCGCCGAGAAGAACGGCTCGTCGGGTTTCGCCGCCCTCATCTCCTCGACGATGCGGGCGAGCTCCTTGGGGTCCGAGCTGGGGATCACCGACACGGCACCGTCTTTGGACACCGTGGTCCGGACGGCGTCCAAGCCCTTGACGAGCGCCGATTCCCGCCGGTAGACGTCCAGACCGAGGCCGGTCCAGCGCTCTTCGAGCAGGGTGCGCAGGTCGCGGCCCTCCCAGCCGCAGGCGGCGAACGCCTTCGGGCAGCGCGGGTGGAAGGAGCAGCCCAGGGGCGGCCGGGCCGCATCGGGGATCTCGCCCCGGGGCAACTCGGTGACGGTGTCCTTGCGATGCGAGATGTCCGGAATCGCCCGCAGCAACGCCTGCGTGTACGGGTGCTGCCGCTGCTCGAAAACCTCTTCCGCAGGCCCGATCTCGACGATCCGGCCCAGGTACATGATCGCGATCCGGTCGCAGAAGAACCGCGCGGAGGCCAGATCGTGCGTGATGTACAGGAACGCGATGCCCAGGTCCCGGCGCAGGCCCTCCATCAGGTCGAGCATCTTCGCCCGCACGCTCATGTCGAGCATGGAGATCGGCTCGTCCGCGATCAGCATCTCCGGCCCCAGGCAGATGGAGCGGGCGACGACCGCGCGCTGCTTCTGCCCGCCGGACAACTCGCCCGGGTACTTCGGGATGAAGCGGCCGGCCGGCGCCAGCCCGACCCGTTCCAGCGCGTCGGCCACGCGCCGTGGTCGCTCGGCCTCCGGGATGCGGTGGATCTTCAGCGCGTCCTCGATGCCCTCGCCGATCGTCATGGTGGGGTTGAGCGCCGCCGCCGGGTCCTGGAAGATCATCTGGATCTTCCTGCGGTAGGGCCGGAACGCCTCGTCGCCGAGGCCGGAGATGACGCTGTCCCGGTACGTCACGGTGCCGTGGGTGACGGGCGCCATGCCGAGCACCGCCCGGCCGAGCGTCGACTTGCCGGACCCGGATTCGCCGACCAGGCCGACGATCTCGCCGGGAGCGACATCGAGGGAGACTCCGTCGAGAGCCTTGACCACCCCGCGGGAGCGGCCCAGCAGGCGACCCACGGACGACCCGCCGAGGGCATAGTGCACCTCGACGTCCGTGAGCGACACGATCGGCTTCGGATCGGCGACCGCAGTACTCGCGGCCCCGGCGGGTGCGTCAGGCTTCATCTGCGGCCTCGAGTTCGGCTCGTTTCAGGGGAATGCGGTCGTCGGCGCTCAGCGTGTCGTCATACAGATGGCATTCGACCTCGCGCCCGTCGACCACCAGCGGTCGCGGCGATCGCTTGAGGCACACCTCCATCGCGAACGGGCAGCGTTCGGCGAATCGGCAGCCGACCGGCAGGTCTGCGAGGTCCGGCGGGGCGCCCGGAATGCTGCGCAACTCGGTCGTCTCCAGCGAGATCGTCGCCCCGAGCAGGGCCTGGGTGTACGGATGCTTGGGGTTGTCGAAGATCTCGGCCACGGTGCCCTGCTCGACGATCCGCCCGGCGTACATGACGGCGACCCGGTCGCAGACCCGGCCCACGATGCCGAGGTTGTGCGTGATGAGCATCATCGCCGGGTGGAAGGTGTCCCGGATCTGCCCCAGCACCTCGATGATCTGCGCCTCGACGAGCACATCCAGCGCCGTCGTCGGCTCGTCGGCGACCACGAATCCCGGTCGCATGGACAGGGCCAACGCGATCATGATGCGCTGCCGCATGCCGCCGGAGAACTCATGCGGGTAGTTCTTGTACCGCGACGGCGGGATGCCGAGCGCGCGCAGCGAGTCCAGCGCGCGCTCGTCGGCCTGCCGCCGGGAGAGCTTCTCGTGCGACCGGAGCGCCTCCCGGAAGTGGTCGGACACCCGCATCAGCGGGTTGAGCCGGGTCATCGGTTCCTGGAAGATCATGCCGAGACCGGCGCCGCGCACCTTCTGCCATTCGCGGGCGGAGAGGTCGAGTAGGGTCCTGCCCCGGAACTCCAAGCGGCCGTCGATCCCTGCGGTCGATGGGCTGAGCCCCAGCATTGCCCGCCCGAGAGTCGACTTGCCGCAACCGGACTCGCCCACCAGGCCGAGGACCTCACCGCGCTTCAACTCGAAGCTCACGCCGTCGACGGCCTTGACCGGCGCGCCGACCCCGGCGTACCAGACGCGCAGATCCTGCACCGAGATCACCGGTGTGTCGGCGGACCCCGCTGCGCCGGCGCCCGGGTGCCGGCCGCGGCGCGAGGGGCGTGGCCCTTCGGAACTCGCCGGGCCCGAGGATTTCGTCATATTCGGTGAGTCGAATGAGCCGTCGACAGTGCCCGCGCCGGCCCTGGCCGGCAGAATGACGTTGCGCAATCGGCGGCTGCGCAGCAGCGGGTCGACGACGTCGTTGAGGCTCTCGCCGATCAGCGACAGGCCGAGCACGAGCAGCACGATGGCTAGGCCTGGGAAGATGGCCGTCCACCAGACCCCGGAGGCCATGTCCGGCAGCGCCTTGTTGAGCTGGTATCCCCATTCCGCGGCGGCGGACGGCTCAATGCCGAATCCGAGGAAGCCGAGGCCGGCCAGTGTCAGTATCGCGTCGGCGCCGTTGATCGTCGCGATGATCGGCACGGACTGCACCACGTTGCCGAAGACGTAGCGACGCATCACCTCCCCCGGTCGAGCACCAAGTGCCCGGGCAGCCTCCACGAACGGCCGCTCCCGAACCGACACCGTGGCGTTGCGGACCACCCGGAAGTACTGCGGTATGTACACGACGGTGATGGACACCGCGGCCGCCAGGATGCCGCCGCCCTCGCTGGACTGCCCACCGACCACCGCGATCGACACGACGATCGCCAGCAGCAGCGACGGGAAGGCGAAGAGGGCGTCGGTGATCAGCACGAGAATCCGGTCGAGCCAGCCGCCGACATAGCCGGAGATCAGGCCGAGCGGCACGCCGACGATGATCGCCAGCAGGACCGAGAGGATGACGACTTCCAGGGCGGTGCGGCTGCCGTAGATCACCTGCGACAGCACGTCGACTCCGCCGCCGGTGGTGGTGCCGAACCAGTGCGCGGCGGACGGCGCCGCCTGTACCGGGAAGGAGACGCCGTTCGCGCTGTTGTCGTTGAACCCGTACGGGGAGAGCCACGGCGCGAAGACCGCCAGCACCGCGAAGAACACGACGATGATCGCCCCGCTGGCGAGCATGCCCATCTGCACGCCGCCGGCCTGACGCAGGGTGCGCCACGCACGGGAGAAAAACCCCGGCTTGCCATCCGGCCCGCCTGGCGCGATGGCGCCCATCGGCGCGGCCGAAATCAGTTCCGCGCTCACCGGTATCGCACCCTCGGATCGATCAGCGCCGTGATGATGTCGATCAGGAAACTCGCCACCACGACGATCATCGCCATCACGGTGACGATGCCCTGCACGGCGACGAAGTCACGTTTCGTCAGGTACTGGGCCAGCATGTACCCCAGACCCTGCCACTCGAACGTTTCCTCGGTGAGGATCGCGCCGCCGAGGAGCAGCGCCGCCTGCAAGCCCATGACGGTGACGACGGGCACCATGGCGTTGCGGAAGGCGTGTTTGCGGTTGATGCGGCCTTCGTTGATGCCGCGGGCCCGGGCGGCTTCGACGTAGTCGTCTTTCATGGTCTGCAGCAGGTTCGTGCGCACCAGGCGCAGGAAGATGCCGCCGACGAGCAGGCCCAGCGTGACGGCCGGCATGATGGTGTGCCAGATGACGTCCCAGATGTACTTGGGGTCGCCGTAGAGGATCGCGTCGATGAGGTAGATGTTCGTCTTCGGGCTGACGTGGCTGATCGCGAGGATCGTCCGCGGGTTGGCCCGCCCGGAGACGGGCAGCCAATCCAGCCAAACGGAGAAGACGAGCTTGCCGAGCAGCCCGACGAAGAACACCGGCGCGGCGTAGAACAGCACGCCGGACACCCGGAGGAAGACGTCGGGGATGCGGTCGCGATGCCGGGCCGCGATCCGGCCGAGCGGGATGCCGATCGCCAGCGCGATCAAAAACGCCCAGAACGCTAGCTCGAGCGTGGCGGCGCCGTTGACCTTCAGCACGTCGGAGACGGGGCGGTTGTCCGTCAACGTCGTCCCGAGGTTGCCGTGCAGCAGCTGCCACAGGTAGTCGCCGTACTGGATGAGGATGGGTCGGTCGAAGCCGGCCGCGTGGCGGCGTTCGGCGAGCTGGTCGGCGGGCAGCCGCCCACCCAACATGGCCTCGATGGGATCCCCGATCCCGCGCATCAGGAAGAAGACCAGGGTGATCAGGATCCAGATCATCGGGATGACCAGCGCAAGGCGGGTCAGCAGATACCGCGGCAGGGATCCCGCCCGCGCCGTCGTGCTGCTCACGGTGTGCTGTTCACAGTGCTTGTCGCGATGGTGGTCGCGGTACCGCTCACGGCGTTTCTCATGGTGTTTCTCATAGGCCCTGCCACTGGGTTGTCACGCACTTGAGTGTCACGGCCTCCCGTCGAACCGAACGGACGTGGGGGGCAGGGCTCGCCTACCCCCCACGCCGGTCAAGGGTGAATCAGGAGTTCTTGCCGATCTTCCAGAAGCGGAACAGGAACGTGGCGTCGAGCGTGTCCTGCACGCCGGTGACGTTGGTCCCGGTGACGGCGATCTGCTTGCCCTGCAGCAACGGCAGGGTCGGCATCACACCGCTCGCGGAGATCTTCTGGATCTGCTCGATCGCCGCGATGCGCGCGTCACCGGTCTGTGTCTGTTCGGTGGTGATCAGCGGCAGCACGCCGTCCTTGTCGCACGGGCGCGACCCGACGGGCGCATCCGCGTCACAGTAGTGCGCCTGTACGAAGTTGTTCGGAACCAGGAACGGGCTGATGTAGTTGTCCGCATCCGGGAAGTCCGGGTACCACCCGAGCTGATAGATCGGGTAGGCGTCCTTCGTGCGTTCCTTCGAGTACTGCGTCCACTCGGTCGACTGCAGGTTGACCTTGAACAGGCCGGTCGCCTCCAGTTGCCGCTTGATCTCGTTGAACTGCAGGTCCGAGGCCGAGCCGTAGTGATCCGGGTTGTACTGGATTGGCAGGGTCACCGGGGTCTTCACACCGGCGTCCGACAGCGCCTTGGCCGCTGCATCCTTGTTGGGGGAGGCGCCAAACTCGTCCTTGAAGGCGTCGATGTGGCCCGGGAAGCCGCCCGGAACCATCGAGTAGGCGGGGGTGTACAGGTCCTGGAACACCTTGGTGGCCAGCTCCTGCCGATCGACCGAGTAGGCGATGGCACGGCGGATGGCGAGCTTCTGGGCATCGTTGTCACCCGGCATCGTCTTCAGGTTGAAGACGATGTAGCGGTCCTCGCCGCCGGGGCCTTCCAGCACCTTGACCTTGTCGTTCTTGCGAAGGTCGGAGATGGACTGCGCGTCGAGCGTGCGCCACGCGACGTCGATGTCGCCCTGCTGGACTGCCAGCTTCAGGTTCGACGCGTCGGTGTAGTACTGCAGTGTGACGCCGGCGTTCTGCACCGCGCCGCCGTTGCCCTGATAGCCGGTGTTCGGGACGAGCGACACGAGCTGGTTTTTCGAATACGAGTCCAGCTTGTACGGCCCGGAGCCGATGACCTTCGCGTCGTCGAGCAGCTTGTCGGCCGGGAAGACCTTGGAGTCGACAATCGGGCCGGCAGAAGTGCCCAGCACGAACGGCCAGGTCTGGTCGTTCGGGTTGTTCAGGGTGAACACGACCGTGGAGTCGTCCGGAGCGGCCACGGACTTCATGTTCGCCAGCAGCGACGCCGGGCCGTTCGCGTCGTTGATGTCGACCACGCGCTTGAACGAGAAGGCGACATCCTTCGCGGTGAGCGGATCGCCGTTGGTGAACTTCAGCCCCGGCTTCATCTTGCAGGTGTAGGTCGCGCCGTTATCGGTGAAATCGCAGCTCTGCGCGGCGTCCGGGGTGGGCTGGGCCTCGCCGGCCGGAATGATCATGAGGAACTGGTAGAGCTGGACCTCCAGCATGAGCGAGCCGTTGTCGTACGACCCGGCTGGATCCAGCGACACCACCTTGTCGGTGGTGCCGATCGCGATCTGGGCACTCGCGTTACCCGAGTTGCCCGAGCCGGTCTCGCTGCTGGTCTGCGAGCTCTCTCCGGACCCCGAAGGGGAACTCGACCCCTGCTGCTGGGAGCTCGAGCTGCCGCTGTTCGAACTCGATGAGCCGGTGTCGGTCCGGCCCGCGCCACACGCGGCGATCACCATCGCGGCAGTCACCCCCAGCGCGGTGACGAGGGTGAGCTTGGCGGACTTGTGCACAACTACCTCCTGGTAGTGAGGCCAATGGGGCTCGCAGGGGTACCTGCTGCATCCCGTGGGTAGGCGGTCTGGCCCTACGCCACGGCGCCCGTACGGCCTCGTGGACGGATGCCAGACCTTGGGCACCACATACGAGGTACATGTGAAGTACACCTGTACGCGGTGATGGCCAAAACCCTATGGCATATCTGCAAGGCGTGTCGCCATCGCGAGGTCACGAATAGGCATCGATCGCGGCACGAACCGCGCAGATCGACCATGGTGCACACCATTCGGCTGGCACATGGTGTGTCGGATTACCGGGCTGCCGAGGCACCTGTGCGCTGGATTTGTGGTTGCGCACCGCGGTCACGCACCGCGGTGCGCAGCGGCGCCAGCGATCTCTTCAGCCAGCCGCGACCACCGTTCGCCGGTGCCGCTCAACTCCGCCGTGCGGGTGTCGTCCGGGTGCCGGGTGAGCCTCACGAGCAAATGGTCGGCCGCGAGTTGCTCGGCGCGTCCCTCGCCCCATTCGACGACGACCGCGGCCGTCGTCATATCCGTGTCGAGATCCAGGTCATCGAACTCGAGCCGCCCGCCGAGCCGATACGCGTCGACGTGAACCAGTCGGACGCCGCCGGGCGTCGCCGGGCGATGCACCCGTGCAATGACGAACGTGGGCGACATCACGATGCCGGTCACGCCCATCCCGACGGCGATGCCCTTCGTCAGCACCGTTTTCCCGGCGCCCAACGCACCGTCCAGGATCACCAGGTCGCCCGCGCCCAGCAGCCGCCCGATCCGCTCCCCCAGCGCGTGCGTGTCCTCCGCGGTCGGCAGCATCAGGTGTCTCACGAGGCCGCACCCGCCGCCAGCCGCGGGCCGGGCAGGGCCGGCGGCGCCGTGGATGCAGCGGATGCAGCGGCTCGGCCGACCGTGCCGCCGTCGAAGTGGCGCGCAGCATCGATGAGCCGGGCCAGCCCTGCCGTCACAGCCTCCGGCGCCTCCATCATCGCCATGTGTCCCGCGTCCGGAACGGTGAACAACTCGGCGCGCGGAAGCGCCTGGGCCATGGCCTCGGATCGTGACGGCGGGGTCATCCGATCCTCCGCGCCGACCACGATCAACACGGGCAGGCCAGCCAGCAGGGGCAACGCGCCACGCTCGTCATGGGAAAACAGAGCGGGCGCGAAATCCGCGATCACGTCCACCGGGGTGCCGGAGATCATCTCATCGAGGTAGTCGACGAGCGGCGCGGGCACCTTCGGGTCCGCGAAGCCCAGCGTGCGCGTCAGGAGCCAGACGGCGTCGCGACTGGCGCTCCGGCTGCGCTCCATCATGCGCGGGTACCGCGAGGCGAGGGACATCATCCACGGGAGCAGCGGATTCGAACCGTTGATCTGCAGATATCGGCCGAGTCCGCGACTGTCCTCGGCCGCACTGGTCGAGATCAGGCCGACGCCGCGCACGCGCTTCTCGAACAGCGCCGGGTCCTTCTCGGCCAGCGCCATCAACGCCATCCCGCCCATCGAATGCCCGACCAGCACCACCGGGCCGGTCGGCGCCGCTGTGGCGATCACCGTGGCGAGGTCGCTGGCGAGGTCGTCCATCGTGCTGTGCCCGGCCGGCGCGCGACTCGACCGTCCGTGCGACCGCTGATCGTAGAAGACCAGCCGCAAGGGACTGTCAACCGCCGATGACGCCGCATCCGCTGCCGCGCCGGGCCCGTTCTTCGCGGTACCGGAGGCGGCGGACCGGGCTCCTCGCGGCCCGCTCCGGGCGCTCATCGACGGCCCGGACAGCGAAACCCGTTGGAAATACCACGATCCGAGCCGAAGCGTCCACCCGTGCGCGAAGATCACGGTGAGCGGCGCGTCTGCCGGGCCAACCTCTTCGACATGCAACGCGACACCGTCGGCCGTCGCGACCGAGTAGCTGCGATCCGTCGGCGGGGAGTCGAAGTCGTCCGCCGGATCCCACCCCGGGACCTGATCGAGCTGCCGATAGCGGTGCAGCGCCATGCGCTGCGCCGTCATCCCGCCAAGCGCCGCGGCAGTCACCACACCGCCGACGACGGAAATGGATCCGACGACCCTGCCCAAAGCGCTCACTGCGCCGAACCTCCCGCGCCTGAATCCGTGGCGCCCACTGCTATGTCGCCCACCTCTCCCCAACTCCCGCCGACATAGCGACGCCGGACCCGCGGAGCGATGCGCGTGACGATCTCATAATTGATTGTGTCGCAATAGCCCGCCCAGTCGTCGGCGGTCGGTTCGCCCTGGTCACCGGAACCGAATATGACGACATCCTCGCCCACGCGAATGTCGTCATCCCCGCAGTCGACGACCACCTGATCCATGGCGACCCGCCCGGCGATCGTGCGCCGCTTGCCACCGAGCCACACCTGGCCCACGTTGCCGGCCGAGCGCGGGATCCCATCTCCGTAGCCCAGCGGCACGAGTGCCAGGGTCGATTCGCGTGAAGTGCGATAGGTGAACCCGTACCCGACGCCCTGACCAGCCGGAACGCGCTTGACGAGCGCCACGCTCGCGTGCAGCGTCATGGCCGGACGCAGGCCCGCGCGGTCCGCGAACGGCGATAGCCCGTACAACCCGATGCCGCACCGCACCAGGTTGAAGCGTGCACCGGGCACGGCGAGGGCGACGGCGGTGTTGCCCAGATGCCGCCACCGCGGGATCAGGCCCGCGGCTTCGGCGGCGGCGATGGCATTCTCGAACGCGCGCACCTGCACGTCGATCGACGGGTCGCCGGGAATGTCCGCGCACGCGAGATGGCTCATGATTCCGCGCATCTCGACGTCGCCCACCCGCTCCGCGGAAGCGATCGCGTCCAGCAGCCGGGTGAGGTCACCGGGCATGACGCCGTTCCGCCCGAGGCCTGTATCGACCTTCAGGTGGATCGGAACGCGCCCGGCCGGCGAGTCCGAGTTCGCCGGGGCGACGTCGGCGGACAACCGTACCGCGGCGAGGTGGTCCAGGCTGGACACGCCGATCTGCACCCCCGCGGCGATCGCCGCCCGAACGTCCTCGCCCGGTGTCCACAGCCAGGCCGCGAGCGGTGCCGCGATTCCGGCGCCGCGGAGTGCGACCGCCTCCGGCAGCGTCGCCACCCCGAGCATGTCCGCGCCGCCGGCGAGCGCCGCACGCGCGACCGGGGCCGCGCCGTGCCCGTAGCCGTCGGCCTTGACCACCGCCATGAGCGCCGCACCGGCCGCCGCGCGACGGAGCAGCCGGGTGTTCGCCTCGACCGCGTCGAGGTCGATCACCGCCTCGGCGTGCCGCACCTGCCGTCCGGCCTGCACCGCCCCGGCTTGTCGGCGTGAGATTTCCGCTGTCACCCCCAGATGGAATCACAACTCGTGGCAGCTCCGCGCAGACGCTCGCCGCGTTCCATCCCGCCGAGCGGTGCGAAAAGTCGGGCAAACCGGACAGAAAGTGGTGCATTTCGCACCGCTCGGCGGCGTTAGTGCAAGGCGTTAGTGCAAAAGGTCGAGCAGCGCGGACGCCCCTGCACGCCAGGCAGCCGCGGCCCGCTCCCCGGCGCGGCCGTGCATATGCGCGGCGAGAGCGACGGCGGTGAGCGGATCCAGGCCCGTCGCCAGAAGGGATCCCGCCATGCCAGCGAGGACGTCGCCGGACCCCGCGGTCGCGAGGCACGGCGAACCGGAGGTGTTGATCATGGTGCGGCCCGCAGGGTCCGCCAGCACCGTCCGGTGCCCCTTGAGCAGCACGATGGCGCCGGATCGTGCGGCTGCGGCCCGCACCGAGGCCGGCCGGTCGGCGGGGTCGAGATCGGGAAAGAGCCGGACGAACTCCCCCGCGTGCGGGGTGAGGACGGTGACCGCTCCGCGGCGACTCCGGCGCGCGAGCAGCGACGGCACCGCCGCGAGCAGGGTGAGCCCGTCCGCATCGACGAGCACCGGAACGTCGGCGTCGAGCACGTCCCGCAGCGGTGCGAGCGCCTCACCATCCGTGCCCAGGCCAGGTCCGGCGATCCAGGCCTGCACGCGCCCGGCGGTGGCGGGATCGGCGCCGACCACGGCCTCCGGCCAGCGTTGCACCACGGCGAGCGCCTGCGGGCCGGCGTAGCGCACCAGCCCCGGCCGCAGTCGCACCGCACCGCCCACCGCCAGCAGCGCCGCGCCGGGATATCGCGCGGAGCCGGCGAGCACACCGGTGACGCCGAGCGAATACTTGTCGTCCCGGGCGCCGGGCTGCGGCATGAGCGCGGCGACGTCCTCGTCCGTGACGATGTTCGCGTCGTAGTCGATCGGTCGACCGGAGGCGTCGGAGAGCGATGCCGGGTCCATGCCGACGCTGGCCACCCGGACGTCGCCCACCAGATCGCTCAGCAGCAGGCCCGTCTTGAGACCGCCCATCGTCACGGTGATGTCGGCATCGAAGGCGGCGCCGGGCGCCCGGCCGTCGTCGGGGTCGATCCCGGACGGCAGGTCGACCGCGATGCGCCACGCGGGGCTGTCCGTCGCGCGGCGGACCAGGTCATCCATCGGAGCCCGGAGCGGCGGCCGAGCACCGATGCCGACGAGCCCGTCGACGATGGCAGCGGCACGCCCGATCAGTCGCGGCACATCCGGCGAGCCTGCGGCGATCACCCGGCCACCGCGGCGACACAGCAGCGTCATACCCGGAACGTGGGCACGGTCGGGGTCGGCGAGGATGGCGGTCACCTGCATCCCACGCCGGCGCAGCAGGGCGCCCGCGTACAGCGCGTCGCCACCGTTGTTACCGGGCCCCACCAGGAGCACCGCCGCGCGGCCGGGGATCGGCGAGGGCATCGTGCTTAGCACCGCGTCGGCGACGGCCCGGGCGGCCCGCGACATCAGCGCGCCCTCCGGCGTCCGCGCGAGCGCGATCCGCTCCGCGTGCCGAATCTGCTCCGCGGTATAGCTCTGCTTCACGGGTCTACTGTCGCACGGCCGGGCCCTCGCAGGCGGCCCCGTGTGCCGGGACCGTTGTCAGGCGGACGCGAGCACCATCGCGGCGGCGATGCCGGCGTCGTGCGAAAGAGAAATCTGCCAGTGCCGGATGCCGCGCCCGGCGCAGGCGGCGGCGACGGTGCCGGTGATCCGCAGCGTGGGCTGGCCGCTGTCCGCGGAGACGACGACGCAGTCGTGCCAGTCCATCCCGCGCGGGACGCCGAGCGCCTTCGCGACGGCCTCCTTGACGGCGAACCGGGCGGCGAGCGAGGCAGCCGGGCGGGCGCCGCCGCGCGGGGTGACGAGTTCGGACGCGGTGAACAGCCGTGCGGCCAGCGTGGGCGTGCGCTCGAGTGCCCGGGCGAACCGGTCGACGGACACCACGTCGATGCCCACACCGAGCACACCGCGGACGCCGCCGGCCCCGCCGCCGAAGGCGGACACTACGTCATAGCCGGTGTCACGGCCGGTTCCAGCGGTGCCCACGCGATCGATCGCCACCCCGCTGATCCCTTCCGGCCCGGCCCGCACTCTCGCCACCTGCCCTTGCGCAGCGCCGGCCTACTCGACGGTCACCGACTTCGCCAGATTACGGGGTTTGTCGATGTCGTAGCCGCGGGCGCGGGCGATTTCGGCCGCCAGGATCTGCAGCGGTACCGTCGCCACCAACGGTTGCAGCAGCGGCGGGACGATCGGCACCTCGACGAGCGTGTCCGCGAACGGCGCGACGGTATCGTCCCCTTCTTCGGCGATGACGATGGTGCGCGCCCCGCGCGATTGCACCTCGCGGATGTTCGAGAGCATCTTGCGGTGCAGCATCGGGTGCGATTTCGCCGACGGCATCACGACCACCATCGGCAGCCCGTCCTCCACCAGCGCGATGGGGCCGTGCTTCAGTTCCCCGGCCGCGAAACCCTCGGCGTGCATGTAGGCGAGTTCCTTCAGCTTGAGCGCGCCCTCCAGGGCAACCGGATAGCCGACGTGCCGCCCGAGGAACAGCACGGCGGGCGCGGTGGCCAGGTCTCGACCGAGCCGACGGACCGGATCCATCCCGGCCAGCGTCGCGCGCACCGCATCCGGGATCTGCGCCAGCTGGTCGAAATCCGCGGCGATCTCGCTCGGATACTTGGTGCCGCGCGCCTGGGCGAGGGCGAGACCGAGCAGATAGTTGGCCGCGACCTGCGCCAGGAATGCCTTGGTGGACGCGACGCCGATCTCCGGGCCGGCGTGGGTGTAGAGCACGGCGTCGGATTCGCGTGGAATCTGCGCACCGTTCGTGTTGCAGACCGCGAGCACGGTCGCCTTCTGCCGCCGCGCGTGCCGCAGCGCCTCCAGGGTGTCCATGGTCTCGCCGGACTGGGACACCGCCACCACCAGCGTCGCGCGATCGAGAATCGGGTCCCGGTAACGGAACTCGCTCGCCAGTTCCACCTCCACGGGCAGCCGCGCCCAGTGCTCGATGGCATACTTGGCGACCAGGCCGGAGTGGTACGCCGAGCCGCACGCGACGACGAAGACCTTGTCGATAGTGCGCAGATCGTCGTCGCTCATCCGCTGCTCGTCCAGCAGGATGTGGCGCCCGTCGAAGTGCCCGCGCAGCGTATTGGCCAGCGCCTCGGGCTGTTCGGCGATCTCCTTGTCCATGAACGTGGGGTAGCCGCCGCGCTCCGCTTCGGCGATCTCCCAGTCGACGTGGAAGTTCTTGCCCTGCACCGGATTTCCCGAGATATCGGTGACGGTGTAGCTGTCGGCGGTCAGCGTCACGACCTGGTCCTGCCCGAGTTCGACGGCCTCCCGGGTGTACTCCAAGAACGCGGAAACGTCGCTGGCCAGGAACATCTCGCCGTCGCCGACCCCGAGCACCAGCGGTGACGAGCGCCGGGCGGCGACGATCTCGCCGGGCCGGTCGGCGTGCAACGCCACCAAGGTGAAGGTGCCGTGCAGCCGACGACACACCGCCTGCATGGAGGCGGTGAGATCGCCGGCGGTCGGGCCGGCGGCGAAGGCTGCGCCCAGCAGGTGCGCCACCACCTCGGTATCGGTATCGCTGACCGGCTCGACGCCCGCGGATTCGAGTTCGGCGCGCAAGGCGGCAAAGTTCTCGATGATCCCGTTGTGGATCACGGCGAGCCGCCCGGATCCATCGGTGTGCGGATGGGCGTTGCGGTCGGTGGGCCCACCGTGGGTGGCCCACCTGGTGTGGCCCATACCGGTGGAGCCGGCCAGGTCTGCGCCATCGCCGATGGCGGTGCGCAGGTTGTCCAGGACGCCTGCCTTCTTGGCGGTGACGAGTTCGCCGCCGGGCGACTGGATCGCCACACCGGCCGAGTCGTATCCGCGATACTCCAGCCGCGCCAAACCGCCCATGATCAGCGGCAGAGCCGCCCGGCCCCCGACATACCCGACAATCCCACACATGGTTGGCAGCCTAGCGGCGGCGAAGTACCGGCCCGGCCGGTATCGGTGCCGGGGCGGGCCGGGATCGGCGAACAGCGTCACACCCGGTGATCCGATTGCGTGCATCTGCCCGCCACCGTCGGCCTTGCGGCAGGATCGCGCACGCACTTCGTTTGTTGAGCGGCACAGCTGGGTAGGCGGCTCGGCTGGGCAGGCAGCCCGGCTTAGTGTGTGGCAGCGGGTATGACGGGTATGACGGTGAATCGGCGGTTGGCCAGGCTGGGATTCGTGGCCCGCACCGCCGCCACGCGCCCGGGATCGATATCGGCGATCGCGATGCCGGGCGCGGCACCGGCCCCCGCGACGACCGCACCGGCGGGATCGACGACCATGCTCTGCCCGCAGCACACCGGGCCGGTCTGGCCCGCGCCGGCCACGTAGACGGTGTTCTCGATGGCGCGGGCGGCGAGCAGTGTCGCCCAGTGCTGCTCCTTCGCCGGGCCGGCGATCCACGCCGCCGGCAACGCCACCACCTCGGCGCCAGCATCGACCACCCATCGGAAGGCCTCCGGGAAACGCAGGTCGTAACAGGTCAGGGCGCCGACTCGCACGCCGGCCACGTCGAACAGCAGCGGGGCCTCGATCGCTCCCGGCAGGTACAGATCGGACTCCCGGAACCCGAACGCGTCATAAAGGTGGATCTTGCGGTAATGTCCGATCCGCTCGCCGCGGGCGGAGATCGCGATCAGCGTGTTGAAATCGCGAGCGGCACCGTCCGGCGCATCCATATCCCCCGCGGTTTCCAGCATTCCGGCGAGCACCGCGATGCCGCCCGACGACGCTGCCTCGGCGATCGCCGCCGCGAACGGCCCGCCGAGCGCCTGGCCGTGCGAGCCCGGACCATCGGTGTGTTTCGGGTCGAAGTACATCGAGACCTCCGGCAGCACCGCCAGATCCGCGCCCCGCTCGGCCGCCTGCCCGATCAGTGCCACGCACGTCCGCGTGTTCTCGGCCACGTCGGTGCCGGCCGCGAATTGGCACACTGCGATCCTCATGGCTCTGCCCTCCGCGCGTTCGGCACCTGACCTTCGCCGTCATTATCGTTGGCCGCGACAGGTCACGGCCTGGGGCGGGGCGCTACCCTACGAGCCAGGTCTGATGTGCCGGTGGAGAGGAGCACTGCGGTGTCCCGGAAGGTTCCCCTGTACTCCGCCGAACGGCCGTCGATCGAGTACCTCACACATCGCGGACCGCACGAGATCGCCGCCGGCACGCTGGACGAGATCGGCCTGCCCGGACTGGTTTTCGCGCCGCGGACGGGACCGCGCCTGCCGGCAGTGGTCCTCGGGCACGGGTATCTGCAACCCGTCAACCGTTACGCCTGGCTGCTCACGTTCCTCGCCTCCTGGGGTTTCGTCGCGGCCGCACCGGCGACCGAGCGCGGGATCGTGCCCTCGCACGCCGGGCTCGCGCTCGACCTGGCACGTACCCTCGACCGGCTGGCGGACACCAAACTCAACAACGGCCGGGTGACCGTCGACCGCCAGCGGCTCGCCGTCATCGGCCACGGGATCGGCGGCGGCGCAGCGGTTCTCGCGGCTGCTGCGGGCGCCCCGCCGGTGCGCGCCACGGCGACGGTGTTCGCCGCCGCGACCTTCCCGTCCGCTGTCGAAGCTGCAGCGACGGTGACGACGCCCGGCCTGCACCTGGTGGGGTCGGCCGATACGGTGGCGACGCCGGACGCCGACGGTGGGGCGATCGCCCGCGCGTGGGCCGGTCCGGTGCAACTGCGGCGCATCAAGGGCGCCACCCATCTCGGCATGGTGGAGGGGCGGCATCTCACGTCCACGCTGCTCGGCGATCGCGGCTCGCGCAAGGTGCGTCGCAGTGTCACCACGGCGATGACGGCGTTCCTGCTGTGCCATGTCGCCGGACACGCGCAGCTGACGGAGGCGCTCGACGGCACGATCGCACACGCGGTGCCCGTTCCGCTCACGTCCACCTCCGAAGACACAGCCGAGGGCGCCGCTCGTTGACCCGCCATCGCATCGCCGTGGGAGCGCTCGTGTGCAGTACCTGGGGTGCAGAGTGATGTCGACCACGGCCCAGGCCCGGGCGCGCCGCATACACTGAACGCCGCGAGGGTCGATCGGCGACCGGGGTGCGGGATTCGGGAGCGCAGATCTGATGAGCAACGACATGGCCACGGCCGACCTGATGGACCCCGCCACGTGCGACTTCCCCCAAGTGACAAGGGATACCGCCGCCACGCAACTCGTGCGAGACGTGATGCTGCGCAATCCGAAGACGCTCCGCGGCGACGCGACGGTCAACGATGCGCGGGCGATGTTCGCGGACCCGAAGGTGGTCAGCGCGATCGTGGCGGATGGGACGGTGTTCGTCGGGCTGTTGAACCGCAGCGACATGCCCAGCTTGCTCGCCGGGAACTCGCCGATCCGCACGTTCGCGCGTCGCACCGTCCCGACGATCACGCCGGGGCGGCCCGTCACCGAGGCCGTCGAGATCCTCGACGATCGGCGGCTGGCACGCCTGGTGGTCCTCGAGGAGGATGGGGTCACGCTTGCCGGTTTGCTGTGCCTGGACCGGAAGCGGGCCGGATTCTGCCGAGGATGATCCCGTCGGCGGATCGAAGCGTCAGACCGCGGCTGTGTGACCGAAACCAGTGGTCGCGGACTGCGTCACAGCCGCGGCGACCCGACCTGCGATACGACGCGCATCGTCCTCGTCCGCAGCCTCCACCATGACTCGGATCAAGGGTTCGGTGCCGGAGGGCCGGAGCAGGACACGGCCGGCGTCACCCAGTTCGGCCTCCGCTTCGGCGACGGCCGTTCGCACCACGTCGGACGCGACGGCCGCGGCCTTGTCGACAACCTCGACATTGATGAGAACCTGCGGGAAGTGCGGGATGTCGGCCGCGAGCTCCGCCAGCGGGCGACCGGTCGCGGCCACGATCGCCATCAGATTGAGCGCGGTCAAGAGCCCGTCCCCCGTGGTGGCCATCGACGACAGGATGATGTGCCCGGACTGTTCACCGCCCAGCGTGTATCCACCGGATTGCATCTCGGCGAGCACATAACGATCGCCCACCGCAGACGTCCGCACGGCGATGCCGGCCTTGGCCATCGCGCGATGGAAGCCGATATTCGCCATCACCGTTGTCACCACGGCGTTCCCGGAGAGCTCATTGCGTTCCCGCAGGGCCATCGCGAGCAGCGCGAGGATCGCGTCACCGTCGACCAGAGTGCCGTCCGCAGCGACGGCGAGACACCGATCGGCGTCCCCGTCGTGGGCGATCCCGAGGTCGGCACCGTGGTCGATGACCGCCTGGCGGAGGCAGTCGATATGGGTCGATCCGACGCCGGCGTTGATGTTCCAGCCGTCCGGCGACCCGGCGATCACCACGACCTCGGCACCGGCCCGCCGATACGCCTCGGGCGCCACCGCCGATGCGGCACCGTTCGCGCAGTCGACGACCACCCGCAGACCGCTGAGTGCGTGCGGCGTGCCGATCAGCAGATGGTCGGTGTAGCGGCGAGCCGCCTCCGGCATCGGGCGGATGCGGCCGACTCCTTCACCGGTGGGAAGTCCCGCGAGGTCGGCCATGCCCGCTTCGATAGCATCCTCGGCCTCGTCCGACAGCTTGCGTCCGCCGGGGCCGAAGATCTTGATGCCGTTGTCCGGCATGGCGTTGTGCGACGCGGAGATGACGATGCCCAGGTCCGCGCCCAGATCCGCCGTGAGGAACGCGACGGCGGGTGTCGGCAGGACGCCGAGCTGCAGCACGTCGACCCCGGCAGACGCGAGCCCGGCGGCGACCGCGGCCTCCAGCATCTCGCCGGATGCGCGCGGATCCCGCCCGAGCACCGCGAACGGCCGATCGCCGAGTCGCGGGGTGCCCGTAGCCTCGGGATCGGTGCCGACTCCCCCGCCGACCTGGTCCAGGTGCGTCACGGCGCGACGGGCGGAAGCGGCAAGCCCGCCTGCGCGCGTCCGGTCCATCGACTCACACCACGGTGCGGACGTGAGGACCCGCGCCGCCGATGTCGCCAGGCTGAGCGCCAGGGCCGGCGTGAGATCGGCGTTTGCGAGTCCGCGAACGCCGTCCGTGCCGAAGAGTCTGGGCATCAGCGCTTCGAGTACTGCGGAGCCTTCCGGGCCTTCTTGAGACCGTACTTCTTGCGTTCCTTCACGCGCGCATCGCGCGTGAGGAACCCGGCGCGCTTGAGCGGTGGCCGGTCGTCCGGGTTGATCTCGATCAACGCACGGGCGATCCCGAGTTGCAGGGCTCCGGCCTGACCGGTGACCCCGCCGCCGTGCAGGCGTGCGATGACGTCGAACGATTCGGCCTTGTCCAGCACCGTCAGCGGCTCTTTGATGTGCTGCTGATGCACCTTGTTCGGGAAGTACGAGTCGAGCGTGCGGCCGTTGAGCGTGAAGACGCCGGTACCGGGCACCAGGCGAACCCGGACGATCGCCTGCTTGCGGCGGCCGACGGTGATGATCGGACGATCCGCCGGGACGCGACCCGATGTCGCAACGACCACAGGTGCCACCTCGGGGCGGACCTCGACCTCCACGCCGTCGTCGACGGCCACGACGTCCGTCACGAGATCGGCTGCAGGGTCGGCGGTTTCCGCTGTTTCAGCGGCTGCGGTGTCGACTGTGGGATCGGTCACAGAGATGCTCTTCTCGCTCTCGGGGGATGGGTCGTTCGCGGCGGTCACGGCGCTGCTCACTGCGCGACCTGGAGGATCTCGAACGGCTGCGGCTGCTGTGCCACGTGCGGGTGCGCCGGGCCGGCGTAGACCTTGAGCTTGCGCGCCATCTGCCGGCCGAGGCTGCCGTGCGGCAACATGCCGGTCACCGCCTTCTCCACCAGCTTCTCCGGCCGGGAGTCCAGCAGCTGGCCGACCGTCTGCTCGCGCAGGCCGCCCGGGTAGCCGGAGTGGCGGTAGAGCTTCTTGCCTTCGCGCTTGTTGCCGGAGATGGCCACCTTGTCCGCGTTGATGATCACGACGAAGTCACCGGTGTCGACATGCGGCGCGTAGATCGCCTTGTGCTTTCCACGTAGGAGCTGCGCGGCCTGGCTGGCCAGTCGGCCGAGCACAACGTCGGTCGCGTCGATGACGTGCCAGGCGCGAGTGATATCGGCCGCCTTGGGGCTGAAGGTGCGCACGCTGATGCCTCTTCGTTTCTTCGTCCAGGTTCGATGTGGGGTGCTACCCACCTGCTCGCGGTGCGGAGGACTGGATCCGAGGATCTCGCCGCGCGGCCACGTTCCCGTGACCCGATCGCAGCGGGCACCAGAAAGCGGCCGGACGCCAC
>JAFIHI010000126.1 GCA_017848755.1 Nakamurella sp.
GCGCGGTGACCGTGCACAACAACACCGCCCTGCCCGGCTCGACACGCTGCCCGACGACACGCAGGCCGAGATCATCCAGCGAGCAGAACGTGGTGACATCGGGGGCATCGAAGGTAGCGTCAGGCACGTCGAGGTCCTCCGTGATAGGCGGCGTAGGAACCCCCATCATCGGAGGACCTCGACCCCTACCAGCCCACCGACACGCCCACCACTACACCCTCAACTACGAAGAGCCGTTTTCACGCCGAGTTCGTAGCGTTTGAGCAGTTCGCACAGCCGGTCGCCGTCGACGAGATCGATGGGTGTGGTGCCGGGGCGCATGGCCTCCGCCTTTGCGCCAGTCGTGAATGTGCCGGTGGTGATCAGAAGGC
Organism: Nakamurella sp.; assembly: GCA_017848755.1. Lineage (GTDB taxonomy): Bacteria > Actinomycetota > Actinomycetes > Mycobacteriales > Nakamurellaceae > Nakamurella. Next base: position 372 of record JAFIHI010000126.1, read on the forward strand.
CCTTGTCGCCGCGGCCCAGCGTGGCGACGCGGAAGTCGCGGACGACGTCCGGCGCCGACACTCCCGGCGTATTTCAGGCATTTTTCTTGCATTGGAAGAACACCGGGAATGTGACCAGTCCCAGGCGGCAGCTGAGCTGCAGGGTGGTCACGACGGCGGCCACCGGGATGTGGAAGGCCTGAAGAATCGGCCTGGGCGGTAATGATCGGGGTGACGTGGACGACGAGGGAGCTCGAGCCGAATGAGCCGCAGATGCAGGGTAGATTTCATGTTGCCCAAGCCGTGTTCGGCCTTGAGCCGATTCTTGTAGCCCAGGGCGATCTCACCGGCATGACACGATCGGCAAGCGGCGCCATGTATCTTGTACCGCCACGCCGCCTGTCGGAGTGCGCATGTCGATGCTCAAGGTAGTCGCCGTGTCGTCGCCTGCGATCGTCACCGACTTCTGGACATTCGAGACTCCTGCGTCGGTCGAGTGGCCGCCGGTCAGCATGACCGTATCGTCCGTGAGCCCTTGCCAAACGTTTATGACAAGGCCCCGCGCACCGTTGCGATGCCCCTGGTATGACGGCACTACGGTCCGGGTGTTGCCGCGGTCGGTCTTTACCGAGGCGTCGCGGGCAGCGGCCGAGAATCCGAGCACGATAGCCACAACCCCGCGCAGGGCTCTACAACGGCTTGACCCGGACGGGCACGTCGATGAGGGGATCGCATCCGTCCGATGTGACCGCGATCGGCATGCTCCGGTTCAAGAAGCCTTGGCCGGGAATGTGCAGTGCGGGGACGAGATGAAACACCATGCCCTCCTCGATGACCCGTTCGTCTCCTGGCCGCAACTGCATGATGTCGTTCTCCCACCAGACAGGCGGATACGCAAGGCCGAAGGAGTAGCCGAGGCGGTTCAGGAAGTAGCGGTCCAGATCCGCGCGCTCGTAGATGCCCCGTACCACGGCGTCGGCTTCGAAGGACTTCATCCCGGGTCGGATGGCATCGATGGCGGCCTCGATCGCATCTGACACGGTCGATAGTGACCGTTCGAGCTCCTTTGATGGCAGACCGAAGGTATACGTGCGTTCGACGGGACACTGGTACCGATGTACTGCTGCAGACATCATGATCGGGACCACTTCTCCAGGCTCTGGTCGGCGGTTGGTGGCGCGGGCGTGCGCCATCGCCGACTCCGGGCCTATCGCAACGAAAGGATTGTCTGCCAGGAATTCTGACCCTTCGGCCAACATTGCCACGAACGCCGCGGACGAAGCTGCGGAGTCGATCCCACCGTCGCGGATCGTGTCGGTTGCGGCCTTCATGCCTGCGGCCGTGATGCGGCCTGCGGCGCGGATCATCTCTATTTCCGCGGGCTCTTTGATAACTCGCTGCCGCTCGACCAGATCTGTTGAACTCACAACCTCTGAGGGATGGCACTCCCGGATGATGCTCTGAACCACCTGGTAGGGAATCGACGTACGGTTGACCTCCACCGCCAGCCTCGGCGACGGTGTCCCGTTGGACAATTCATTGATGGCACCAGCAAGGACCGTCGTGGGGTCCTGATCGTCTGAATACGGAGACCAGTTCGTGCACCAGCTGACTCGGGACCACTTGTCGCGCCAGTGGATCTCGATCCCACGCAGAACGTAGCGGTGGTCGCCGCTGGCGGACAGCACCAGATACTGCGGGGACCAGAACCCTCCTAGGTCGATGCCCGTCATGTACAAGACTGAGGCAGGGGTGGAAACCACCAGGACGTCAATCTCTCGCTGTTCCATCGATTCTAGTAGGCGAGTTTTACGGGATTCGAACATGCCAGTCGAACTCGAGTCTGTCGTCATTGCTTACTACCTTTCAAATCGCTTCCTCTTCAGCCTTGTTCTGTTGTCACATGTCTAGCAGGACGTCGAATTCTGTAATGCACTCGGCCACGTCGTTTCGGACGATCATCACGTCGGAGTGTCTGAAACCGCCGACTTCGGGGATGAAGATGCCAGGCTCCACCGAGCAAGCGATGCCGTTGCGGATTACGTGCCGGTTATACTCACGCAGCTCTCCGAATTCCTCTCGGGATGTCTGCCCAATCATGATGCCGTGCGCGTGTCCGGTCCCGTGCCTCAGATTGTTCCCGTAGCCCAACTCGATCAGCCTGTTCCTTGCCGCGGTGTCTATGTCGCCGGCGATCACCCCTGGAGCGACCAGACCCTTGGCCATCGTGAATGCATCGGTGACCGCCCTCAGGGCGTCGTCCTGCTGTTTGGTCGGCTCTCCGTAGACGAAGGTTCGCTCCAGTTCCACGCAGTAGCCGGATATCGTCGGGAACACATTCAAGCCAACGACATCGCCTTTACGGACCCGCCTTCCGCCGGCGTGAAGGTGCGGGGTGAGGGTCCGCAACCCTACTTGGCAGTAGGAGTAGCTGCTGGAGAGCCCGACGGGGGCGAGGGCAGCTGTGGCGATGTTCATCGCGGAGACTGCGGCCGACGTCACGTGCAGCTCGGTAACACCCTCGCGAAATTCTTCGAGGAACGCATTCGCGCCGATCTTTGCTACCTCGCCGGCGAGCTCTAACAGTTCGAGTTCCTCGGAGGACTTGATCAGCCTCCAGTCGGCGAGCTGGTCGCCAATTTCAATTTGACGAGCAACGGAGGGGAAGCGACTCTCGATCCCCTCCCGCTGCCGTTCCGTAAGCAAGCTAGCTTCTACCGCAAGCGTGTTGTTCCGGGAGCCGAGGAACTTCAACGCAAGGTCCAGCGCAGCCTCTTCGACGTGCTTTTCGTCGGCATACCACAGGGCCTCGTCGAGAAAGGACGACTGCATGTTCTCCAACTCGATCCCCGATCCGATCAAGGCTGATTCACCGGACGCAGTGATTACGTACCAGAGCGGACGACCCCACGGTGAGAGCAGCGGTACGCCCGATAGGTAGTAGACGTTGTCAGCCGTGTGGACAAGGGCGGCATCGACGTCGCCCTTACGCATCCACGCAACGAGGTTGTCATGTCGTCGCTGCATCTCCTCAGCTGAAAAGATCTGAATGTCGTGATCGTGCCTAGGTGATTGACGGTTCAACGCCATGGGTCCGTTCCTTCCTGGTGCTCTGACTACATCGCTGTGGCCGCCTGGTGTGCTTTGCCCGACACGGGAACTCCCCCGCGAGCAGTGAGAAGTTGAGTTCATCGCCTCTGAAGTCTGGTCCGGCGCCGGGCATAGCGACCACCGGTCACCAGAGCGAATGCGATTAGGCATGTTCCGGTCAGGACTCCGCCCGCCGCCGCGATGACCGGGGTGATGTTGTAGGACAGGCCCTGCCACATCACAACCGGAAGGGTTGTCATGCTCAGGCTTGACATGAACAGGGCGTAGATCACTTCGGAGAACGACATGATGAACGCGAACAACAATGCAGACAGGAGCGCGGGGCGCAGCAGAGGAATGACCACGTCTCTGAAGCGGGCCCACAGTGATGCTCCGCAGCTCTGTGCGGCACGATCCAGGTTCCAGTCGAACGCTGTCAGCGCGGCCGCAAGTACAACGACGGCGTACGGGACGGAGAGGATCACATGCCCAAGGACGACGCCGGGGATGGTATATGCCAGGCCGAGCCAGTTCATGACGAAGAACATGCCGAGTGCCACTACGATCCATGGCATCACCATCGGTAGGACGGACAGGACCAAGACCGGAGTGCGTAGGTGCGAGGCGCCGCGAGTGAGAACGAGCGCACTGCACAGTGCGAGTGCAGCCGCGATCACTGCTGAAATGGCGCCGATGAGCAGGCTATTGCTGGTGGCCTCGAGCCAGCTTCCTTGAGTGAAGAACTCTCGGTACCAGCGAAGCGACAGGCCTTGCGGCGGAAACTGCATCAGCGAACGGCTGCTGAACGACGCGCCGATGTCCACGACCAGTGGCGCCGCCAGAAACAGTACGAGAACAGCTACTGCTAGAACGTGGACGATTCGCGCAAGCAGTCCCAGGCCGGGCGCTGCCCCTAACGTTCTCGTGAACCTGGTGTATAGCTGGCTGCAGAACATCGCCTGCCACGCTTGGGCGATGCGGCGAGACTTGCCGGTCGTTGTGGCCGACGCATTCACCGAGGTGTACAGCACGCTGAGCCCGCCCCAGCGGAACAGCAGCATCAAGACAATTGCCGTGATCACCAGCAGCAGGGTGCCCAGCGCTGCCGCTTGAGGCCAGTCACCCACCTGCTGCACCTGGTTCTGAATAAGGATTGGTAAAACCACAGAGTCTGAGCCGCCAAGTGCTGCCGGGGTGGCATAGTAGCCGAGCGCGATAACGAAGACAATCAACGATCCAGCAATGAACGCAGGCATGGCCAATGGCACGTAGACGGTCAACACGCTCTGCACCGGTCGTCCGCCGAGACTTACTGCGGCACGGATTGCACGGCGGTCAATGCGACGTGTCGCGGCGTACACGGTGAATACGTAGAAAGGCAGCAGGATGTGTATCAGCGCTAGCACCACGGCGCCCATACCCGGGACCATGGATGTGCCCGGTTGGATTAGGCCGAGGGAAGCCATCGCTTTGCTCACAAAAGAGCTGGGCGCTAACAAGATAATCCAGGAAACGATGCGGACAAGTTCACCCGCGGTGGCGAAGGGCAACAAAAGTGCGAGCGTCACGATTCGGCGCGCCCAGGCCGGCCACAGTTCGAGCGCGGCCAAGATCACGGTTCCCAGCACTGCCGTTCCCACGGTGGCGTACAAACTCACCTGCAACGACCTGAGCAGGGCACGGCCATTCGCCCCGAATGACAGCGCCTCCCTGTACTCCATCAATGTGAATCCGGGTACGAACAAACTCTTCGCGACCATGTACACGATCGGCACGACAAAGAGCGCGACCAAGTACACCAGCGGGGGAGCGGCAAGCCAACTCAAACCTGAACGCAGGCTCAGGGCGCGCCTGCGCACCCGCGCTGGCGGGATCGCGGTCATATTCCACCTCCCTTTCTCCGGGTTCCCTCAGCGCGGAGTGCGCTTCAGCGACCCAGAACGCACAGACGCGCGCCTCCTGGGCGCCACACATAAGCAGTGAACTAGGGGCAACTAGGGTTGCTCAGCCGCCTGCGTACCAGCTCTGCCACTGCGAATACACCGAATCGAAGTTCTTGCCCCACCATGCCCAGTCAACTGTGCCGGCGATCGTGTCCTTGAACTTCGGGTTGCTCGGCACGGTGTTCGCGACCGAGTCAGGAAGGTCCTTGAACGAATCCAAGTTGGCAGGTGCGTTTCCTGGAAAGTCTTCCGTGTCGCGTGCCCCGTTCGCCGCGGACGCCGCACACTGGATGAACTTCATTGCGTTCTCAGGGTGTGGCGCCGTCTTCAACACAGCCCATGAAGTCCCCTGGAGCACCGCCTGATTCATCGTGTACTTTACGGGTGCATTGTCCTTCTGGATCTGCGTCATGCGGCCATTCCAGGCAGCGCCCACGGTGGCTAGACCGTTCGCCATATCCTGTGCCTGCTCGGCGCCACTGTTGTACCAGACCACCTTCGTCTCCTTGCGAAGCTCATCCAGTTTCGCGAAGGCACGCTTCAGATCCAGCGGATACAACTTGTCGTACGGAACCCCGTCCGCCAACAGCGCGATCTCCAGCGTCCCGATCGGATAGTTCAGCAGGGCGCGAGGGCCAGGGAACTTCGAAACGTTCCACATGTCCGCCCAGTTCTCCGGCTGCGGTCCGCCGTCCGGGAACTTATCCGTCCGGAAGGTCGGAACCCAAGCGAAGTACACGTAGATCACCTGGTACTTGAGCTTCGCGCTATCAGGCAGGCCCGGCTGCTTTACAACGCCGTAGTCGATGGGCTGAAGCAACTCTTCTTCGAGGTTGGGCGCCATCGGATTGCCGAGAGACACCACGTCCCACTGCTTAGCTCCCTGCACCTGCGCGCGGATCGGGCCGATCGTGTAGTCATAGCTCGTCGACGTGATCTTCAGGCCGGTCTCCTTCTCACACGGCTCGTAGGTACTCCTCACCTGTGAATCGTGGTAACTGCCGCCTCCGTCAGCTACCACCACAACACCCCCGCTTCCCGTGCCACCAGTACTCAAAGACGCACCCGCGGAACTGGACTTACCCGTACCGGTTCCACCGGAACTTGAACAGGCCGCCACTAAGGCCGCCACAGCCACCAGAGCAAGAGATGCTCTTCTTGACGCTGTTGACATCATCACTCGCACTCCTTTCGTCCGATCGCCTGCACTGCCCCTGTCATCCCGGCACCTTCTGGGCCGGGAATATCACTGCTTTCCCGGGTCGTACCGCCACCTCCACCCGAGTGCCTTCGGGATACGTCTTCTCGTGCGCTTGCTGCCGGCAGACGAGGATCGTTCCGGCGGAGGTGCGACACTCAAAGCGCCAGGAGTCGCCCAGGTACACGGCACTCGTAACCTCGGCGGTCAGACCCGCCGCGCCACAATCCACAGCACCCCGAACCATCACGTCTTCGGGCCGAACGGATACCACGACGTCACCCGGGTCTGCGGTCACACCTTCCAAGCGGATGCTGCTACCTTCGTCGAGCGACAGCATCCGGGTGCCGTCCAGGTCCGCACCGAGCGCGCCTTCAAGCAGGTTCGTCTCCCCGAGAAACGCGGCAACGAACTTAGTCGCCGGTTGCTGGTACACCTCTGACGGCGTACCCACCTGAACGATCCGACCCTGGTCCATCACGCTGATCCGATCACTCATGACCAGGGCCTCCTCCTGATCATGGGTGACGTACAGGATCGTCGCGGAGATCCGTTGATGGAGGCGCTTGATCTGGTACTGCAGCGCTTGCCTCAGCCGACGATCCAAGGCGGCCAGAGGTTCGTCCATCAGCAGCACCGACGGGTTGAACACGATCGCGCGAGCCAGGGCCACTCGCTGCTGCTGGCCACCGCTCAACTGGGTCGGAAACCTGTCGCCAAAACCCTCGAGCTCCACCTGGGCAAGGGCTTCGGCGACGGCCTCGGAACGATCGCGACGGCGAACCCCCCCGTAGCCGCAGCGGGTACCCCACGTTCTCGGCAACCGTCATATGAGGGAACAAGGCGTAAGACTGGAAGACCATGCCGAACCCGCGGCGGTCAGCCGACATCTGGACCACCGAGCGGCCGCCAAGGTGAACGTCGCCCGAATCAGGTCGCTCGAAGCCCTGCAGCACGTTCAGCAGAGTCGTCTTCCCAGACCCGGACGGGCCTAGCAAAGTCATGAACTCGCCCTGGCGGATAGTCAGGTCAATACCTCGCAGCGCCTGAGCATCTCCGAACGACTTCACCAAGTCTCGGACGACGATGTCGCCCCCAGCCGAATCAGTCACCCAGAACCTCCCGGCCGATCCTTGCGCCCGCGGGAAAGGTCGACGCCTTCCCAACCGGCCAGTCCGGCAATGCTGGGATCCAGATCTAGCTGACGATCTACGAACTGGACCACCGCCCGTTGTATGTATGACACCGGGATGGAAGCGTCCAGCCTGCAGCGCATCGCTAAGCCGTCGATCATGGCGATCAGCTGGTCGGCGAAAACACCGCCTTCCACACCGGAGGCGAAGTCGCCCGCCTCGACACCCGCATCCACGACGGCGGCAAGCTCGCCCGAGTGCACCTTGTACACCGGAGCAAGCCGCGTCCGGATCGATTCGTCAAACGGAAGCCGGCCCCACATCGCCAGCCAGAAACCCCACTCCTCGTCAGTATCGGCGGTGGGTGACAGCGTCGAACTCAACCACGCCGCAAGCTTTGCGGGTGGAGTCTCTACGGATCTGATGGCATCAGTCACGCGCTCCTGGTAGATGCGATATCCGTAGTCAATTGCCTCGGACACCATGTCCGCCTTCGTGCCCAGGAAGTGAGGAATCGCGCCTGGCGCAACCCCTGACAAGGCGCTCACGTGCCTGACCGTCAGGCTTTCCCAGCCCTCGGTGGACACGATGTGCAGGATCGCATCGATCAGCTCCTGCCGCCTTATGGGGGCGATCCCTAGTTTCGGCACGATTCTTCCTACGTTGTTCGTACGTCCGATCTAAAAAACTGATGCTGTTAATGTTGCCACCTGGCCCAAGTCGGGTCAAGACCCGATTTCGTTTGTACGATCACCCGACGCGCAACGTCGCATGAAGTCAGCTGGCGAGGGAGTCGACGATTCGCATGGTTTCGAGCGAGACGGTTGTGATGCGCTTGATGAAATCGACCATGTAGGTGGGATTGTCGTGCTCGCCGCAAGAGGTGTTGGGGTCGTTGAGGATGCCAGAGGCGTTGTCGGTCCTGACTTGGTAGCGGTCGAGGATCCAGCCGAGCGCGGGTCGGGAGCCGAGCAGGTAGCAGTTTGCCGCTTCGGGTGGATATCCCCCGATTTTGTGGACACCTCGTGTAGGAGGAGTTCATGGAAGCAAGTGGGATGCCGGCCGGGTCTGCTGGGCGGCGGAAGTTCACGGCCGAGTTCAGGGCTGACGCGGTCGCGTTGGTGCTCGACGAGGACCGGTCGATCGCGGACGTGGCGCGCAGTGTCGGCATCGTGGAACAGACGCTCGGGAACTGGGTGCGCCAGGCCCGGATCGACCGGGGCGAGAAGGAGGGCCTGACCACGGACGAGCGGGCCGAGCTGGTGCGGCTGCGCAAGGAGAACCGGCAGCTGCTCATGGAGCGTGAGCTCTTAAAACGAGCAACGGTCTTCTGGGTCCAGGAGTCAACACGATGACCCGCGTGTGGTGGGTCGACTCCCGGAAGGCCGAGGGATACCCGGTGGCGGCAGCGTGTGCCGTCGCCGGGATCTCCACCAGCGCCTACTACCAGTTCGTCGCCCAGGAAGGCCCGAGTGATCGGGACTTCGATGATGCGCTGCTGATCAACGTGATGGTCGACATCCACCGCGCCAGCGACAAGACGTACGGGGTGCCGCGCATGACCCGGGAGCTGGCCGACCGCGGTGTCGAGGCCAACCACAAGCGGGTCGAACGGCTGATGCGCGAGAACAACCTGGTGGGGGTGCACAAGCGCCGCAAGGTGCGCACCACGATCCCCGCGGAGGAGAACCCGCCGGTGCCGGACCTGGTCGGGCGGCGGTTCGCGCCCGGTGAACCGGATGTCGCATGGTGCTCGGACATCACCTACATCCGTACCGGCGAGGGCTGGCTGTATTTGGCCTCGGTGCTGGATCTGGGCTCGCGCCGGCTGATCGGCTACTCGATGGCCGACCATATGCGAACCGAGCTTGTCTCGGCGGCGCTGGATATGGCGGTGGCGGCTCGCGGCGGCAACGTCGAGGGCGTCATCGCGCACGCGGATCGCGGCAGCCAGTACATGTCCAGCGACTACCGTTGCAAGATAGCCGATCTCGGCATGAGACAGTCGGTCGGGCGCACCGGGATCTGCTGGGATAACGCCGTCGCAGAGGCGTTCTGGGCCACCCTGAAACGAGAGTTGGTACACCGCTACCGGTTCACCACCCGGGCCGAGGCGAGACGGGCGATCTTCGCCTGGATCAACTACTACAACCGAGCGCGCCTGCACTCCAGCCTCGACTACCAGACCCCGAACGCATGGGAGACCAGATACCGTAAGAGCCACCCGCAAAGCGGCGCTCAAGCCGCATAGCCCGTGTCCACAAAATCGGGGAAACGCCAGCTGGCTCACCCCCTCGGCACGAAGCCGAAGGACTTCCTTGTAGTCGACCATCGAAGGCGACCCCTTTCGTCACGTCCGCGTCCCAATGACACGAACCCGACGAACGGTCGCACCCGCAACAACCAGCAGCGGCGCCACGGCTCACTCAGCCCCGTCGCGCTGGCTCACCAGCCAGCGGAACCATGGCTCACTCAGCCCCGGAACGGCGGCTCCCACCCAGCGTCATATGCACCCTGAAGAACGAGCTCGTCTACCGGGCCGCCTTCCCAACGCAGAAACACGCGCGCAAAACGATTGCGCATTACATCGAAGATCCAGTTATCGCGTGACCGTTCCTGGCCCGGCCGCGAGCACCTCGTCGGGCACATTGGCCGCACCACGCATGTCAAGTCACAAACGCTCATCACTGCGATCCTCCGGCAATTGGTGCGCCAACACGCCACGATAGCCAACGAGCACCGACCACGGCTGAGTACGCACCGGCAGTCCCATCTCTCGACGGAACGCCTGGGCGTAGTTCCCCGCGTCGATCCACAGCTTCATGACAGTCAAGCGCGGCAGCCGGTCGGCCTCCCAATCAGCGCGCGATGACGGAACGAGAACGCGTCGGCGACCAAACTCTCACCGCCGCCGAACCGCCCCCACCCGACCTCGCCGACGCGCTCGCCGCGATCCACACCCTCCGAAAAGCACACTAAATGGCCCAAGTCGGGTCCAACCCAGGTGGTTGGTCAGGTGACCGGGTTCCGCTCGTGCCCGCCCGGATCCCCTCTGCAACCGGTGCCGGCCCGGGGCACGGCTACTTCGTCGCCGCCATATCACTCGGCGAGGGCAGCCGCGATAGACTGTCCGAGTCCCGTTCGACGGCGAGCGCCCAGAACAGGAGCGCAATACCCATCGCGCCAGCGTCGGGCGACCCGATCGCCCGCGCGCCGACGTAGCTGGCTCGGCCGGCTCGGGCGCGCATGCGGCTCGTCTCCCGCGCGCCCTGCAGGGCAGCCTGCGCCGCCCTGCACCAATCTACGGTGGTGCCGCCATCTCGTCGAAGGTATTCGACGCCCGGGATCAGGGCGTCGAGCATCGTGCGGTCACCACGATCGGCGCCGCCGATGCGACGAATTGCGTCGACGCCCGCCGACATGCCCTCGGCCAAGCGTTGATCGACGTCGTCGCCGGCTCCATCGACGCCCTGCGCCATCGAGGCGAAGAGTAGGCCGAGAAGCGGCCCGCTGCTTCCTCCGACATGGTCGAGGAACCATTCACCTGTGACGGCCAGTTCGTCCGGAAGGCCAGACGCGTTGGCCGCGAGTTCGGCCACACCCCGAAGGCCGTTGCACAGGTTGTCGCCAAAGTCACCATCGCCGGCTGCCTGATCCCACTGCGTCAGGGAGTCGTGCATTTCTTCCGCTGCCGCGAGATACCGCGAAACGAACATTATGTGGCTGCTCCTCTGGTTCGGATGGCCGGCGTCCACACCGGCGCGCGCCACCACCTCAGCCAATCCGGCTCCGCGACAACGCACACCGTGATCGAGAATCCATGCATATCGAGCGCGGGTGAGAAGGTGCCGACCAGCGCACCGACAGGATCGCGCCCCAAACTTTCCAGCGCCCGGGCGGCCTCGTCGAACACGTTGTATAGCTCGAGCTGGGTGGTCGCGCCGAGTCCGTTGACGATGACGATAACCGATTTTCCTCGCGGGCATGCCCCTACAACCTCCGATGTCATGTCGCGGACAAGGGAGGGGAAGTCGGGGCGTGCAATCGACGCACGTCCGCGCTCGCCATGAATGCCGACGCCGTACTCGAGTTCGCCGTCCGGCACCGCGAAGGCGGGGAGGCCTGTCGACATTACCGTCTGCGCGGCCGACGCGACGGCGAGACTGCGCGCATGTGCCACCACGCGGGTACCCAGATCAACAAGGTCGTCCAGCCCGAACCCTTCGTCGGCGGCGGCGCCCAGTATCTTCTCCACGATGATCGTCGCGGCCGTTCCGCGCCGCCCCGTCCGGGAGTCCGGATCGTCGGTAGCGATATCGTCGTCGACCAGAACGCGCCCTACGCGGATACCGTCATTGGCCAGTCGCTCCGCTGCAATACCGAAATTGATGCGATCGCCGGTGTAGTTCTTGACGATGTGCAGGACACCGTTATCGCGCGCGACTGCGGTGCTTGCCCGGAAGATTTGGCGATTATGCGGTGACGCGAACACATGACCAGGTGCAACTGCGTCAAGCATCCCCCGCCCAACTAGCCCCACATGCATCGGCTCATGACCCGATCCACCTCCGCTCACGAGACCGACCGTTCGATTCGAGGACGTGAGCCGACTCTTCACGAACAGCGGGTCCATCGACACCTCAATAAACTCCGGACATGCCCGGGCGAACCCGCTTAACGAGCGTTGCACGAAGTCCCCGCCCTCACCGATGAATGGTGCGGCCACCATGTCTCCTTCCTCGCAAGCCGGTCCGTGAATTCGCGAACCGAAACCCCGTTCCAGGTCGTCGCGCGATCCCCGGGGCGATTAGTCGCGGTCGGTATCGATGGCTCCGCTGCCCTAGATCCGTCCACCGCTCGCCAGTGCGACAAGCACGAGGATCTCGTCGCGCAGCGGCGAGCCCGGGATTCGCAACGGCCAGTTGAACATGAACCGGGTGTCGGTGCCGTCGAGCGCTCCGGTATCGACCGCACCGCGAAGGCCGACATCGATGGCTTCACCGGGTCCGCCGAGCTTCTCGATCGACGCGATTGGTGCCGCACCAATGCTGACGGCCCGTATTGCATCGCCGAAATCGCGCGTATGAATGATGGCGGAACCCTGGCCGATCGCCCCGTCGAATCCGACAACAGCTGCTTTGCCGAATGCAATGGCCGGCGTGCCCAATTCGACACGCGCACGATCAGACAATTGCTTGGCAAGCCTTGGGCCCCATTCGCTGCTGAGCAGCGACAGGTCGGGCGGCTTCGTCCCCGCGAAGGGATTGGCCAAGACCGTCACCGCAGCGACGACCTGCAGCGGCGTCGCAACCGGAAACTGCCCGTCCGCAGCCAACTCGTCGTGAATCAGCATCCGACGGCGAACTTCCATCTTCGTGCCAGTGGTCATCGATTTACCTCTTCTTCTCTATCTCGTCTGCGGGCACACGGCCCCGCAGTGCCCTCGAACAAAGTCGACCAACATACGCAGGGAACATCCCGGGCCTGCAACCAACACGGCCGACACCGTGTCTCTCCTCGCAGACCCGACACACAGACATTGCACTCCGAGACGACGTGTCATGTCATCGACATCTCGTGACTTCACACATGTCTATTTCGTCGATTCGTGATGGTAAAGAGAGCAATCGCGATAATAAGGACGACTCCGTTGAAGACCGGCTGCACGTAGGTCGGCGCTCCCAACATGAACATCCCCGTCGAACCGATGCTCACAATATAGACTGCGATCAGCGTGCCCCACACATTAAAGTGCCCGGGCCGAATCACGGTAATGCTCAAGAATGCCGCAGCAAACGCAGGCAACAACAGCGACGTGAGCGACGTGGCGTCAGCCGATCCGACACGCGTCGATTGGACAATTCCACCGAGTCCCGCAGCAAGTGCGCCACAAGTCAACGCCAAGAATGTCAAGCGCTTCACGTGGACACCGGCAAGCAGAGCCGCCTCCTCGTTGCCGCCGATCGCGTAGAGGTGCCGTCCGCTCACGCGGAAACTGAGGATGTACCACGCAATCAGGAACCCAATAATCGTGTAAACGAATGGGAGCGGCAGTCCGAACAGCTTGCCCTGTCCCAGGTTCGTGAAGGCATCTGGAATTCCACTCGAGATCAGTTGACCGCCTGAGTACAGTAGCGCGATACCGGTGAGTAACGAACCGGTACCGAGAGTAACAACCAGTGAATTAAGTCGGCCATACGCGATAAGCGCACCGTTGACGGCGCCAATAACCAGGCTGACCGCAATGCCGACAATGATCGCGAGCCACACCGACCACCCGTCCCGAGACATGAGGCCGATCGTGATCAGGGATGCCATAGTGGCGGTGTACCCGACAGACAGGTCGTACTGTTGTACAACCAGCGGCAACATCACGCCGAGCGCCACCAGCGCCTGCGGTGCCGCGCCGGTCATCATCGATTGCATATTCGACACCGTCGCGAAGCTCGACGGAATCAATATGCTGAAGAAGATGACGATCAGCACCAGCAGATACAGCAGCCCGTACTTCCGCAGTTGTTGCGGGCCGCGGCGCGACGGCGAAACATTGCCGACCTCGGCCCGCGCCACCGTCCGTCGGCGCACCGTGACCAGCCGGTAGGGATGAGACCCAGCGGGCCCGGCCGTCGCTACGTGTTCACTGCGGGTCGCGATGCTCTCGCCGCCATGGTCGTTGCCGGGGCCAGTGTTTCCGATTCCGCTGGATCGTTCGCGCTCGACACGTGGCGTACTCATGCGGCGGCACTCCCATCGGCATAGAGCATGTATAGTAGATTTTTCCGATTCAGTTCATTCCCCGCCAGCTCGCCGACAATCTTGCCGCGGGCTAATACGATGACGCGATCAGCATATTGCGGAATCAATTCCGCGTCCGATTCGATCCAAAGAATAGCGCCGCCACGTTGCGTGACTTGATCGCGCAGCGCCGCCATAATATCCGCCTTCGCACCGACGTCGATCCCTTGCAACGGTTCGTCGAGGATCAACGCAACGCAGCTCAGTTTGACCCACTTTCCTATTGACACCTTCTGCTGGTTCCCACCGGACAGCAAACCAACACGGAGGCGCTCATCGGCGGGGCGAATAGACATATCCTCAACAACAGACCGCGCCATCTTCCCGATTCGCTGCTTACTGACGCCGAGCGCGCCCAGCATGCGTCGCATCGACGGCAACGCAACGTTGTCGTCAATGGCGTCACCCATGGATAGTCCGGCACCGCGCTCCTGCGGTGTGTACCCGAGGCCGAGCCTCCTCGCCCGTTTCGGATCCATATGATCCGTGAACGCCACGTCACCGACAGCAATCGAGCCGGCGACGATCGGCTGCAGGCCGTATACCAACCGACCAAGCTCGGACCGTCCAGAACCGACAGTCCCCGTCACGGCGAGAATCTCACCGGCATGGAGCTCGAGGTCGAGATCCCTGATGTTCAAGCCTTGCAGTCCCCGCACGCGCAACGCGGGCGCACCCGACCGCACCCGTTGGTCCGGCGGCACTTCCGATACCGCGAGCCGAGTTGACGAGTTGCTGGCTATCGCGCTGCGTATCTCCTCCGGCGTCGTGGCCGTGATGTCGTCGGCAAATATGCGCTCCCCATCTTGCAGCACGGTCACGAAATCGGCAACTTCGAAGACCTCTTCCAGGCGATGAGTCACAAGGACGATAGACGCGCCATCGTCACGAAGGCTGCGCACAAGATCCAGGACGCGCCCGACCTCGGATTGCGGTAGACGTGCCGTGGGTTCGTCGAGGATGAGGATGCCCTGTGCAACGTCGATGTCCTGGATCGCGCGGGCGATGGTGAGCAACGTCTTATCGACAGGCCCAAGATTCGAGATCGTTTGATCGGGATCGCACCGGGCACCGACTCGGTCGAGGGAGAGCTGCGTCGCAAGTTTTTGTCTAGCCCACGAAATTCCGCCGCATCGTGATCGTTCGAAGTTGCCACGGAGCGCGAGGTTCTCGGCAACGGTCAGATTCCCCACCAGCCCAAGATCCTGGTGAACAAACCTCACACCCGCAGAATGGACGACATTCGAGGCAAATTCACGAGGCAGTGCGACGTCATGAATGACGATTCTTCCTGCGTCACGAACGTGATAGCCAGCCAGAATCTTGATCAGCGTGGACTTTCCCGAACCATTATGGCCTAATAATGCATGTACAGAGCCTTCGTTGACATTCATCGTGACGCCACGCAGCGCTTGCGTGGCTCCGAAGTTTTTGACCAGCCCGTCAACGGCAAGGCTGATGCGCTGCGCCATGTGCCATCCTTCATATCATGAGCGTGCTGCCGAGCCGGCTCGGATCCGGCTCGGCAGCCAGTCGATTCAACAGATATTCATATTCATACGCTCATCCTATTTGCAACAGACTATTTGACACCCCAGAGCTTCTTAAAGTTCTGCTCGAATGGGAGTTCTCCGTTCCAGCCGGTCTTGAAGTTCACGGCCGGTACCGAATCAATGTTGTTGGTGTCAATTATGCGCACGGGCAGACCCTTACTCCAGTCAAAAAGCGGTTCGCCGTTTAACATACGATTCAAGTTATCGAGAGTGGCCCAGCTACCGAACGGATATGGGTTGGCGACCAATGCGGTCTGGAACTTGTCTTTCGCCTTGATCAATTCAAGGTTTGGCGGATTACCGTTCATTCCAAACCCATGCGCGATTGTCTTCACGCCGCTCGCCGTCACACCGGTGGAGACTTGCTGCATACATGCGTCGTAGCACCACACCCAGTTGATCGTCGGGTCGCTTTGAATTGCCGCGACCGTGAGCGCCGCAGGCTGTGTTGCGATGTTCGCGGATTGGAACTGCTTGACCGTAAACTTGCAGTTGGGGCACTTCGCCTTGTCCTGGAGCACCGACATGATGCCCTTGTACTCACCGTCCTTGACAGCGGGGAACTCGAGGTCGGCGAGCACCAGCACGTTCGCTGCGCCGTCCGGGGAGTGGGCGATCATGTAATACGCCGCCAATTGGCCAGCCAACGCCCAGTCGTGGGAGACGTCGGGGATCGAGGGCGGATCATTGACCAGATCGCCGAGCGTGATCATGGGGATTCTCGCCGCCTGTGCCGCCTTGACGCCCTCTTGGATCACGCGCGTATCGACGATGTCGAGGACGATGCCGTCATAGTGCGAGTTGACAGCACTCTCGACAGCTTGGAGCTGATCCGATGGGTTGCCCTTGCCATCGAAGACGGTGGTCTTCCAGCCGAGGAGCTTGGCGCCGGCCTCCATGTCCTGCGCCACTATAGCTGTCCCAAGGGTCGCTTGATTCGCACTGATGATCGCGATGCGCTGATCCGGCTTGGGGGGCGGGCTGGTCTGCGGCCCGTGCCAGACCGTCGGTGCGCCGTAATACTTCGCCACCATATCTTTCGCGGCGGCGACCGCAGCGGCGGCCGGATCCGAGCCCGCATCCGTCCCGCTGCTCGAAGGGTCCGTCAGTGCAGAACTCACTGGCGACGCCGAGTCCGCGCTCGGCGCTGTACCTGCCGACGTGTCTCCGGTCGAACTGGCCGCAGCACCCGTGCCGCCGCCCGTGCCGGAACAAGCTGCCACCGCCATACACAAAACGGCACCGAGTGCGGTCGCAACAAGCGCTCGCCGCCTAGCGCGCACAACCCTGGCCAGTGCGCCTCGTCTCAATACATGTCCCCAGATCATAATTCCACTCCTTCTGGCGGGGTGAACGGCGGCAACGCCGTGACGTTGTCTTTGCCTAGAGACAATATACTAGTATGGGGCAGCGAGCAAGAGGTGTCCCGAGACGCGCCGCCAGTGGATTGGCCGATCTATACCCGCAGGTCAGATCGCCACGCGGCGTTCTCGGGCGTAAACGAAGGCTCGGCGCACAGGTGCCATGCCCGTGTTCATTTGCAACAGTCGACCCGCCGCGGCGCGGCCGCAGCAGGTGGCACGGGGTTCTCCGCCGCGGCGCGAAACCTTCGCACGACCGCGACGCACATCCCCACAGGCATCGCATCGCACGATGCCGAGGCGTCGCCTCACAGCAGCGGCCGCAGTAACCACGACAATTCACGGAGGTAGTAGTGGAACTGATTCACCACTTCGAAGTACCGGTCGACCTCGACAACGCATGGACATACCTCCTGGATCTCAGCAGGGTCGCCGCGTGCTTCCCTGGGGCCACACTGCTCAGCGCCGACGGGTCGAATTACGTCGGCGTCGTCAAGGTGAAACTTGGCCCGATACAGCTTCTCTACAAAGGCTCGGCGCAGATCGTCAGCGTGGACGAGGCGTCGCATACCGCGACCGTTAAGGCTTCCGGCGCCGCCGCACGATCCGGTTCGACCGCCACCATGACGGTGGTTGCGACCGCGTCCGCAACGGGACCGGACCGGACCGTCGTCCGACTTGCCACCGATTTGGCGATTACGGGCAGGCCTGCGCAGTTCGGACGCGGGGTTATTGTGGAGGTCGGCAACAAGATCCTCGGCCAGTTCGCCGAGTGTCTGTCCGCGACCCTCGCCGGTGCGCGAGCGACTGCAGACGCTGCCGACGAGGCGACCGCGGCTATTCCCGGCCACGCACCCGCGAGTGACGAGGGCACACCCACTGCTGATCCGCGCGGCATGGCCGGCCCCGCAGTGCATTGCGCTGAACGCGCCGCCACCCCTGCGACGGCACCCGCGCCCGCGGGTCCGATTGACCTCTTGGCTTCGGCAGGCGGAGCAGTGACGAAGCGGCTGCTCGTCCTTGTCGCCGCGATTCTGGGAGCACTCGTGCTGCGCCGGGCGCTGTCGCACCGCCGCGGTTGACCCCTTGTCTATTTTGATGCACTAGTATATCGTCAACCATCGAACAGTCGTACCGTCGCGCGTCCCACCCGCGACCATCCGCGTTCCCGCCGCGACGGCCAACCGACATTCGCCGCGAACCGGCTGACTGCATTATTGCGCATCATAGCCCGTGGTGGCGATTGATATACCTGCGAGGTGAGGGGATACACGGTGACGACACCATCGAGCAACGCCGTTAAAGTGCCCGTGTCCATAGAAGTAAACGGCGTACTGCGGACGGAACCTGTGGAACCACGCATGCTCCTGGTCCACTTCCTCCGGGACCAACTCGGAATGACCGGAACTCACATAGGCTGCGACACCAGCCAATGTGGCGCATGCACCGTGTGGCTGGATGGCGACGCCGTCAAGTCCTGCACGATATTCGCAGTCCAGGCCGATGGACACAAAGTAACGACGATCGAGGGGCTGTCCACGGGTCAGAAGCTGCACCCGATGCAGCAGGCATTCCACGATGAACACGCATTGCAGTGTGGATACTGCACTCCGGGCTTCATCATGTCCGCTGCTTCGTTGCTCAAGCGGATCCCACATCCGACAGACGAGGACCTGCTGCACGGGCTCGAAGGCAACATATGCCGCTGCACGGGTTACGTCAACATCCTCAAGGCGGTGCGCCGCGCGGCGGAAATCGCATCGAATGAGACTCGTGATGACGAGGCAGAGAAATGATCCCTCCGCAGTTCGAATATTACCGCGCGCAGAGTGTCGATGATGCCGTCAGCGCGCTGCGCGCCGGTGGCGAGGATGCCAAGGCTTTGGCTGGCGGCATGAGCCTCATCCCCGTACTTAAGATGCGGATGTCATCGCCCCCTCTCCTCGTGGACATCGGCGCACTCCAGTCGTTGAATTATGTGCGCGTCGACAGCGATCAGGTGTGTGTCGGCGCGCTCACAAGGCATCGCGATCTCATGTCGAGCGCCGTCCTGCGTGACGCCCTGCCGCTTTTGGCCGACACCGCCTATGACGTCGGCGATGCGCAGGTCAGGGCGCGCGGCACCATCGGCGGCGTGCTGGCGCATGCCGACAGCGCCGGTGACTACTGCATGGTGTCGCTCTTGCTCGACGCGCACATCGTCACCACCGATCGTGTGATCGCCGCCCAGGACTTTTTCGAGGGCTTCATGGAAACGTGCCTCGGGTCGGACGAACTGATCACGGAGATTCGGTTCCCGGTGTCGCGTGGGCCGCACACATACATAAAGTTCCGGCGGCGTCGGAGCGACTGGGCCGTGATCGGCGTCGGCGTCCAGCGATCACTCGACGATGCGCGCGCGTGCCGCATCGGGCTGACGAACGCGGGCTTCACCGTCAGCCGCGCGCCGGAGGCGGAAGAGGTTTACTCAGCAGGGGGCACCGCGGACGACGTCGCTGCGGCCGCCGCCGCACACGCGTCGCCGCTCGCCGATCTTGCCGGCGATGTCGAATACAAAAAGGCCCTCATCGCAGAGTTGACGCGACGTGCGATCACGGAAGTTGGTGCGCAGTGACGATCAGATTGGCGACCTCGGAGACCCAGGAAGCAGTCCGCGAAGCCGGCAGAGCCAGCCAGGGACCGTACAGCGGGCAGTCCGTACCGCGGGTGGAGGATTCGCGGCTCATCCGCGGTCAGGGCCAATATGTCGACGACTTCACGACGTCGAACGTCGCCTACGCCGAGATCGTCCGCTCGCCGCTCCCCCACGCACGGATCCGGGGTGTTGATACGTCGGCGGCGGCTGCACTGCCGGGAGTGCTCGGTGTCTTCACCGGGCACGACATCGTTATCGAATTGCACGCGCTGCTCCCGGTGATTGCGGCCGGGGTCCCCAACCGTCGTCAGACGCCCCCGCAGTACCCGATCGCGATCGACGAGGCCGTTTACGAGGGCGAGCCCGTCGCCGTGGTCGTCGCGGACACGCGGTATGGCGCCGCTGACGCCGCCGAGTTGGTGGCCGTCGACTACGAGCCGCTGCCCGCAGTACATGACTTGGACGCGGCCATCGTCGAAGGTTCGGGCGTCACCCATGCCGACGCAGCGGACAATATCGGGTGGGACGTCGCGTTGCCGGGCGAAGGCGACGTGGATGCGGCCTTCGCGGGGGCAGCCGTCACGGTGACGCAACGAATCGTGCAGCAGCGCGTATGCGCGGCATCGATCGAATGCCGATCCGTTCTCGCCGACTACCGCGATCGCCTCACGGTATGGAACTCCAGCCAGATGCCGCACTTCAACCGGATGTACGTGGCGGAGGGTCTGGGTCTACCAGAGAGCAAGGTGCGCTTCATCTCGCCGGATGTCGGCGGCGCCTTCGGCTCGAAGATGGGCCCGTACGCGGAGGACTACCTGATCCCCATCGCCTCCAAGCTCGTGGGTCGCCCCGTCAAATGGACCGAAACGAGAAGCGAGAACTTGTCGTCCACCAGCCACGGCCGCGGACAGGTGTTCGATATCGAAGCGGCGGCGGCCGCAGACGGAACGCTGCTGGCGATGAAGATCAAGCAACTTGTCGACATCGGTGCTTATTTCGGTCGAACCGGGGCAAACCCTATCGTATCGGTACAGTTATCCGGCGGCTGCTACCGCTGGCCAATCATCGAGGCGCGCTCGATCGGCGTGCTCACGAACAAGATGTGGACCGGCCCGTACCGGGGAGCCGGACGTCCCGAGGCCACGCACCTCGTCGAGCGGGTCATGGATCTGCTCGCGCACGAGCTGCACATGGATCCGGTGGAGATCCGCCGCCGTAATTTCATCACCCGTTTCCCACACGTGAACAACTTCGGGTTCACCTACGATTCGGGAGGCTATCACGGGGCGTTGGATCGCGCGTTGGACGCCATCGACTACACGGGCTTCCGTCAGCGGCAGGCGGACCTTCGGGCGCGCGGGCGGTTCCTCGGTATTGGGGTCGGCTGCTACGTCGAGATCTCGGGTTTCGGGCCGTCATGGCAGACCGCAGCCGACGACCACGAAATCGGGTTAACGGAGTCCGCTGTCGTTCGAATGCACCCCAGCGGCGCCGTCAGTGTGTTCGCGGGTACACACTCCCATGGGCAAGGCCATGCGACCTCGTTCGCGCAGATCGCCGCAGACGCTCTCGGCGTCGCCCTCGCCGATGTCGACGTCGTCGAGGGCGACACTAGCAACACTCCGTTCGGGCACGGGACGTACGGTTCGCGGAGCACACCAGTTGGTGGCATGGCCGTGTATACGGCTTGTCAACGCATCATCGAAAAAGGTACTGCCATCGCCGCGCACCTGTTGCATACCTCGATCGACGATGTTTCTTTCAAGGGCGGGATATTCACCGACGCTGCAACGGGCGAGAGGCGTTCGATCAAGGACGTGACGCTGGCCTCCTACAACCGCGGTCTGCCCGATGGCATCGAGCAGGGCATGGAAGCGACCGCTTTCTTCGACCCACCGAATTTCACCTGGCCGTTCGGCACGCATATCTGCGAGGTGGAGGTGGATACGCACACGGGCGTCACGAAGATCCTCCGCTACGTCGCCGTCGACGACTGCGGCAACATCATCAACCCGATGCTCGTGGAGGGGCAAATCCATGGCGGCGTCCTACAAGGTGTGGCCCAAGCCCTGCTCGAAGAGGTCCAATACTCTGAGGAGGACGGGCAGCGGCTCGGCGGCACGTTCCTGGACTACCTTGTGCCGACCATCAACGAGATGGTGCCGACTGAGGTGTACCACACCGTCACGCCGACGCCCACGAACTCACTGGGAGTTAAGGGCGTCGGTGAAGCCGGCACGATCGCCTCGAGCGTCGCCGTGATCAACGCGATCTGCGACGCGCTCGAACCCCTGGGCGTCCGTCACGTCGAAATGCCCGCTAGCCCGCAGCGACTGTGGCACCTGATCCACGACGGGATGCCCGCGGCTTTGCGCTAGGGATCAGGCACGCCTATCGCCGGCGGACCGGCCCCACCCGCCGGCGTCCGGCCGTCATTTCCCGGCCGTCTTGCGGGAAACCTCGATCGCCTGTTTGCGTGACGACCGGGCATCGCGCCGGATCGCGGCCTCCCGGTATCGCCGCTCCGCCTCCGCCGAGTCCGGCGTCAGACCCGGCACTGCCGTGGGGCGGCCATCCGCCCCGATCGCAACGAAGACCAGGTAGGCCGTCGCCACGTGACGCGCCGGATCGAGGCGTCGATCCCATCGCTGAGCCGTCACCTTGGCACCGACCTCGCAGGAGGACCGGCCGGACCAATTCACTTGGGCAACGCAGGTGATCACATCTCCCGGATGAACCGGGGCAATGAACTGCGCACTGTCGACGGCAACCGTGCTCATCTGCCCTTCCATGAACCGGCACGCTGCCACACCCGCCGCCTCGTCGATAAGCCGCAGAATCGCGCCACCGTGGACCGCACCGTAAAGATTCATATCGAGCGCGTCCACTATCCTGCTCAAGCGCACAGCGGTATCGGAGGTAACAATGGAAACCATGCGATCAGCCACCTGTCAATCGCCGCATCCTAATCGTTATCGGCGTCATGACGCGGATGACGGGTCAAGAACTTACCGATGAGCTTGCGCGAATCATTCGATTCCAGGATCCGCCGCGTATGGGTTAGCTCAGCTTCGTATCCGGCGGCCGACGGAGCCAGCGCCAAGCATTCTTTGAGTCCGACAATGGTGGCACGGGGCGACTCGGCAGCGTGATGCGCGAGTTCGAGTGCCGTCCGCTCCACATCGGCGCGCGAAACCGCAGCGTGCACCACGCCCAACCGGGCAGCGTCGGCCCCCGAGATCAACTCGCCCGTGACAATCAACCGTGTGGCCACCGACAGGCCGGCGAGCCGCACCAGCCGCTGCGTGCCCCCGCCGCCCGGGATCAAACCGATTTTCGCCTCGGGTAATCCCAGCCGGGTGTCATCCGCCGCAATTCTCAGATCACAGGCGAGCGCAAATTCCAGACCTCCGCCCGTCGCCGTACCCTCGAGGGCAGCGACGGTGATCAGGTCTAGGCGCGCCCATGCGGCGAAAAAGTCCTGCAACCGCTGATTGAACGCAAGAAGCGCATCGGCACTGCCGGATGGCCCGACAAGTCTGTCGATCATCGCAATATCGACACCCGGGCTGAAGAATCGCTGTGCGCTTCGCACGAGAACGGCAGCAGCATCCGATCCACTCGAAAGCTGCGTGAGCGCATTTTCAAGGTCGCCCAGCAATTTCTCGTCAATCGCATTGACCGGGGGTCGAGACAGCGTCAGTACTGCAACGCTTCCGCGCCTGACCAGAGAAGTCAACAATCCCTCCCATGGATAATACACGACGGCACCTCACGCGCAGGTGCGGATTCGGCCGCGGCCGTACTCACTCCTGTGTCCGGACGGCACTGCGCTCCTCGGCATTCCCGGACAATTCCTCGCCTGCGAGCGCCTGCTCGAGAGCCTTGGCGTGCACAACCAGGACGTGCTCCTTCATCGCAGCACGCGCCGCCTCGGCGTCGTGTGCTTGCAAGGCCGCCAGAATGGTCTCGTGTGCGGCAACGACGTCTGCCGGAACGGTGCGGCTGAGTCCTGCGTACTGCAGCCGGGCGAGGTCCCGGTAAACCAGGGCGATCATGTCCCCCAGCCTGCGGGAGCCCGACGCCGTCCCGATGAACGTATGGAAGCGTTCCGAATAGCGGTCGAACTCGAAGTCGAACTTCTCAACCTGCGGCGGTCGGATGTTCGCCAGCTCTGCCAGCTCGTCGTCGCTGATCCGGCGAGCGGCACACTCCGCCGACGTCGGTTCGAGGAGCGCACGCATGAATATGACGTCTTCGATATCGCGCTTGTCGAGCGGTCGCACCCGATAGCCCTTATACGGGATCGATGTGATCAACCCGGTCTGTTGCATTCGGGCGAGCGCCTCACGCACGGGCGTCCTGGACATCCCGTACGCAGTGGCAAGATCATTCAACTGAACAATTTCACCAGGGTGCAGTCGAAGCTCCACGATATCCCTGATGATTCGCTCGCGCGCGACGTCCGCGAGTGTGCGATAAACCGGCTGATCGCCCATTTCAGCTGGTGATGCTGCCATGTGTGCACCTCCGAATCCCTGACAATGCCTGTACGCCGCGTGCTAGCCCCAAACCGCCCGACGAGACCACAAGCCGAACCGGGGCAAGACTAGTATACCGGTCGTGTACGCCGCCCAGCGGAATGCGTCTTCCGGGCTGTACCTCCTGCTGTCTGCATGCTCATGGTCACCTATCCTCGGGGCCCGTCAGGTCGGCGACCCACGGCCGCGGCGATCGTGTAACGGGTTGTGAATGCGTCGGTGCGAGTGAACAGTCGGCTGCGGCGCAAGCGATGCATGCCGCGGGCGGGAACGAGGCTAGGGGACGTCAATGGTATTCCTGTTGCAGGGCGAATTTCCGTACCTTCCCCGCCGGCGTCCGCGGTAATTCGTGCGTAAATTCGAGGCGCTCGGGCCAATACTGCTTGGCGAAGCCCCGTTGTTCCAGATATCCGGTGAGTTCCTGGAGCGTCGGCTGCCGCCCGGGGGCGGGCACAACGACCGCGCACGCACGCTCGCCCAATCGAGCATCAGGGACGGCGATCACTGCCACATCGGCGACATCCGGATGCTGGTGCAGCGCCGCTTCAACCTCGACCACGGGAATATTCTCTCCACCTCTGATCACCAAATCCTTGACGCGACCGGTTACGGATATGTAACCGTCGTCGTCGATCGATGCCAGATCCCCGGTATCGAGCCATCCGTCGTCATCGACGGCTGCGGCGGTCAATTCCGATCGCTCGAAGTATCCGCGAAACTGCGAAGCCCCACGGATCAGAAGCCGCCCCGATTGTCCATTTGGCAGAGTCTTACCACTATCGTCGGCAATCCTGATCTCCATTGCAGGCGATACGGTCCCGTCACTATTACTGGATCTGTCCAAGTTCATCGCGGGGGTGACGGTTGCACCGCCCGTCTCCGTGAGCCCCCAATTGTTTGCAAGCCGCGCTCCTAAGACGCGCGAGGTCTGCTCGGCAAGGTAGCGCGGGATCGGTGCGCCGGAACACGAAAATATACGGAGGGTTCCGGCATCCCGTCGCATCTCCTGGCAGACACGAATCGTATCGAACACGAACGGCGGTGAGCCCATCGTGTAGGTACCGCCTTCCGCGTCGACTATTTTGAGAAATTCGTGTGCGTCCCAGATATCTTGGTAAACCACCTTCTGGCCCCAGGTGATCGGCATGAGAACGCCGTAGAGGAACCCCGACGCATGCGCCAGCGGCGACGGCATGACGACTACGTCGTCACGTGTGAGATCGAGGGCCCACGGCAGAAGCCGGGTCGCCGCAAAGAGCGTATTGTGGGTGTGCATCACACCTTTCGGCTCACCGGTGGTACCCGAGGTAAATTGCACGGACGCCACATCGTCCGCCGAGGGCTTCGGACACGCCAGCAGCAGCGGATCGGATGCAGCATCCGGGCGCCTGAGGAAGTGTCGCTGGAACGAGCCCGAGCCTTCGCTGGGGCCATCAATGTCGAATACATACTCCAACGACTCCACTTTCTCAAGCAACCTCTGCCCAAGACGTGAATGATCGAAGTGCCGATAGGTGGTCGGGACAATCAGGGAGCGCGCGCGTAGCGCCTGTAGCATGAACGTCAGCTCACGTTCCCGCAATATGGTCACTAGGGGGCACGAAATTGCACCAATCCTGTTGCAGGCAAGGTGCAGCGCCGTGAAATACCACCAGTTGGGAATCTGATGGCAAACCCGATCTCCCGGTCCGATACCTAATTCGAGGAGCCCGAGAGCGATGCTGTTGACGGCATCACGAAGCTCGGCAAACGTCAGCGACTCACGCCACGCGCCGTCTGCGGAGTACGTCACCATCGCTGTGTCATCCGGGCGCAGCCGCGCGACGTCCTCCAGGTCGTCGACGACGAGGCGATCGCGCCACCAGCCGTGCTCGCGATACGACGCAGGGTTCAATGGGATCGTTTTCATCTATTCGGAGTCCTGTCAATCACTCATGGTGAGTCCACCGCTGACGCTCAGCACCTGGCCCGTGATATATGACGATCGCGAAGATGCGAAAAAACTCACTGCGTTCGCAACATCATCGGGGCTGCCTATTCGTCGGAGCGGTATGCTTCTGATCAGCGCATCCTGAAGATGCTGCGGTATTTCACGGAACGCGCGGGTATCGGTCGGTCCCGGGCTCACGCAGTTGCACGATATCCCGTAGCGAGCGGTCTCCCGGGCGATCGATTTGGTGAACGCGATGACGCCGCCCTTCGCCCCGGCGAGGACGGTCTCGCCGGAGCTTCCGACCCGGCCCGCGTCCGAGGAAACGTTCACGATACGACCGGAGCCCAGCGCGACCATATTGGGAAGGAAGGCGTGGGTCACGGAGATGAGGCCCATCAGGTTGATCGCCATGATCCGGTCCCACAGGGCGCGATCCGAATCGATGAATGCCCGAACCTCGCCCCAGCCCGCGTTGTTGACGAGCACATCGCACCGACCCTCCTCTGCGATCACGTCCAGGTAGAACTGTGCGATCGAAGCCTCGTTCGTGACGTCGAGCGATGCCGCGCGAGCGGGGAAGCCTCCTTCCTCGATCATCGCGACCGTCTCGCGGGCCCCCGCATGGTCGACGTCGGCAACAACGACGCGCGCGCCCTCCCGTGCCAGCGTCACCGCGACCGCGCGACCAATCCCGTTCGCGCCTCCGGTCACGACGGCGATAGCGCCGCTGCGGCGAGTAGCTGATAGCAAGACTGACTCCTGACGTCGGCGGTGTAGCACCGAGAGGCCGATGTATGAGTAGTATACTAGCATCATTGAAGAGATTCGGCTTCGATCGTTTGCGGGTTTTGAGGTCCGCAGCGTCGTTCATGCAGCAGGTTGGCGGCTCGGGCGACGCGCGTCGGGTGCGCAGTCCGCCGATCGCTTTATGAAGGACTAGGGGAAGAAGGAAACATGACGTCGAGTGGCGTGTTGCCGTTGGTGCGGAGTTGGATTGGCGGGGTGACGAGGCCGAGTGGTTCGGGTCGGCGGTCCGTGGTGTTCAATCCGGCGACGGGGCGGCAGACGAAGGAACTGGACCTGGCGGACGATGCGACGATCGCGGCGGCGATCGCGACGGCTGCGGACGCGTTCCCGGCATGGCGGGATCTGTCGATCGGGCGGCGGCAGGCCGTGTTGTTCCGGTTCCGGGAGCTGCTTAGCTCCCGGGTGGACGAGTTGGCGCAGGTGATCACCTCGGAGCACGGCAAGGTCGTGTCCGATGCGGCCGGCGAGGTGCGGCGCGGTTTGGAGGTGGTGGACCTGGCGTGCGGATTCCCGAACCTGATCAAGGGCGGCTTCTCCGAAAACGCCTCGACAGGTATCGACGTGTACACGATCAAACAGCCGCTCGGCGTCGTCGGGATCATCAGCCCGTTCAACTTCCCGGCGATGGTGCCCATGTGGTTCTTCCCGATCGCGATCGCGGTCGGGAACTGCGTCATCTTGAAGCCGAGCGAGAAGGACCCGTCGGCGGCAGTATGGCTGGCCCGCCTGTGGCAGGAGGCCGGCCTGCCGGACGGGGTGTTCACGGTGCTTCAAGGCGACAAGGCCGCCGTCGACGGCCTAATTGAAGCGCCGCAAGTGCGGGCGCTGTCGTTCGTCGGCTCGACACCGATCGCCCAGTACGTCTACGAACAGGCCGCCAAACACGGCAAGAGGGTGCAGGCCCTGGGCGGGGCGAACAACCACATGTTGGTATTGCCCGACGCCGACCTGGACCTGGTCGCGGACAACGCGATCAACTCCGGCTACGGCTCGGCCGGGGAACGGTGCATGGCCCAGTCGGTGATCATCGTTATCGACAACGGCGTCGATTCCGCCGCCGACGAGCTGGTCGCCAAGATTCGCAAGCGCATTGCCCAACTGAAAGTCGGTGACGGCCTCGGCGACGCCGACATGGGACCGCTCGTGACCGCCGCCCACCGAGACCGGGTCGCCGGCTACATCGACACCGCCGAGGCGGACGGCGCCGAGATCGTCGTCGACGGCCGCGGCTTCACCGTTAGCGGCGCCGAGGAAGGATTCTGGCTCGGCCCTACCCTGATCGACAGGATCCCGCTTAACTCCCGCGCCTACACGGAAGAAATCTTCGGCCCGGTGCTGTCGATCGTGCGCGTGAAAACGTTCGACGAGGCCATCGAGCTGATCAACTCCGGCCGCTTCGGCAACGGAACCGCGATCTTTACCAACGACGGCGGCGCCGCACGCCGCTTCCAAAACGAGGTGCAGGTCGGCATGATCGGCATCAACGTGCCCATCCCCGTCCCCGTTGCCTACCACTCGTTCGGCGGCTGGCGGGACTCCCTGTTCGGCTCCGCAAAGGCCTACGGCACTGCCGGCTTCGACTTCTTCACCCAGGAAAAAGCCATCACCTCCCGCTGGCTCGACCCCGCCGAACACGGCGGCATCAACCTTGGGTTCCCTCAGACCGACTGAGTCTGCGAGATTAGCGGGGGCCCTCACCGGCGAACAACTTGCTCGCTGCGGTGAACTACTTGCGGCCTCGCGTCGTCCGGCGGAGCCCGCTCGTATTACGGCCACTAGGCCCAGCAGCCCGCCACGGCATCGCACACCCGGGGCAGTTCACCCTGACGAGCGACAGGTGACGCCAAGCGTCAGGTCTCACGCGGCGCCGACAATGTTCCGGGCCGGCGAGACGTCACGTTCGGAGCTACACCGCAGCCGATTGCGTTCTACTCCGCCGGGAGGCGTGCCGCGACGCGGATGCCGAAGGGAGCCGCGGACAACAGCGTGTCTGCCGGTATCGGGCGGCTGAAGCCGGGAAGCGGTGGTCGGCGTCGGCCTGCACGACCGAACCAGGCGATGCCGGTGAGCACGCTGCTCGGGTCGTGGCGTATGCGATAGCGGATTCCGTCGAATCCGGCGGTATGTAGCGCACGCGCCCAGGCGTGGGGCGCGGTGTAGTCGGCGGTCGCGCTCAATTCGGCTGTGACGCCGAAGGCGTAGGCGCTCGGTGCCGTGAGGTCTGCCAGGCGCACGTCGATCGGCAGCGATGCGGAAACCAGTCGGCGGCTGGCCAGGAAGCCTTCGGACAGGATCGTCAACCCGCGGGCAACTTCCAACAAGGCAGCCAGCGGATCCTCGGCCAGATAGCAGGCGCCGTGCGGCATCGGGAGGTCGAACCGGCCGGCACCGTCGGTGGCGAACCACCACGGCGAACGGCGACGCCGGTGGATCCGATATACGCGCGTCCCAGCCCGCAGGATGCGCGCCGGGAATCCATCCAGATCTGCGGGCGGGCTGTTCAGCGCGCAAGCCTTGTCGCGGTGCGCTGTGCAGCGGCCACGATCGTGCCGACCGCGGTCGGATCGGCCAGCAGCGATGCTGGCGTGGCGCCATCCAGCTCGTCCTGGCCGGTCGCGAGCCATGTCGCCACCGTGTAGGAATCCACGCCCGAGGTTTCGAACGCCGCGAGCACGTCGCCGATCACCGGATACCCGCGGCCGGTGTCCGGATCGAACTGGAAGGCCGGAAATGCCATCGACCCGCCATCACGCCGAAGGCCGAGGAGCCGGTGCCGGGCAACGAGATCGTAGACGGCCTGCCTGGTGGAGACCCCGAGCAGTTGCATCACGCCCTTGACATCCAGCAGTTCGCCGAGGTGCTCCCGCCACGCGGTCGCGCCTTGCACCAACAGCGCGGCGCGGCGACCCACCTCCTCCGCTTCGCTGGCGGTGACGCCCGCGAGCGCACCCCGAGTCAGAAGCGTCTCCCGGAACGCCTCCACAGCGGTATCGACAGCGGCAGTCATAGACACATGGTGCGCGGGGATCACGACCTGTGTCAAGAACTGTCAAGTCGGTAGTGCTCACGGCAACGGCGCCTGGGGGCCGCCACCTGTTGGTGAGGGGCGTGCGCGTCAGCGTGTGCCCCGCGACGAATGCTAGGTGGTGGCGATGCCCGGCGTGTTCGAAGAGACCGTCCCGGTGCCCGTGGTGTGGGCCGAGCTGTCGGCCGGTGAGGCGTTCGACAATTGGATGGACTTGAAGCATTGGGTGACGTGGCTGGTGCGACGGTTTCGACTGCGCCCCAAGGAGATCCCGCCGTGCTGGTTCCGGCATGGCGCGGTCGTCGAGGAACTGACTGCCCTATGGGGTGCCTACCGCGTCGCCTACGCCGAGGACCAGCCGGCGACCTCGGCCGCAGATTGGCTGCGCATCCTGGCCGACACCCGTGCGCACCTGGCGGAGTGGATGGCTCGCGCCGGGTGCACCGTCGCCGAACACCGCGACGATCCCGAGGTCGCGTGGCCCGCCGACGACTCCGTGTTAGGCCGGTTCGTCGGTGCGGATTGCGCGGCGCGAAACGCGCCGCCGAACGGCGTCATACCGGAAACCGGAGCGTTGCGATGATCAGCCAACCCGCCACAGGCTCCGAAACCGCGCCGGACATCACCGATCTCGTGCCGCACGCGCGCCACATCCACCCGGCCGAACTTCGGACCGGCGATCTCCTGTTCGACACGGCCGGCTCGCTGCAGGCCATCGCGGCGGCGACCAACTTGCAGGGCGGCAGGATCGTCTCCGCCCAACTCACGAACAACCATCGCGTCTGGTTCTGGAACGACGAATCGATCATCGCGATCCTTCGCCGCGACGAGGCCCCGCGGATCACACTGCACGAGCGGGTCTTCGACTCATACGACGAAGCCGGCTGGGCGGATGGCGATCCGCGCGTCATGGACGCCGAAACCGAGACACTCGTTTGGGAGCCGAATGACGGCAATCCGATCGGCTGGGCGCTGGGCATCCTGGACCGCCACGGAACGCTGGAGCCGTCGTCATCACCGCCCTTCACGAAGCGCACCTGGTATTCGGGCAGCGGCATCGACTTCGCGCGCAGCGGCGCCACTGTCGACACATCGGCGCACCTAGCTGGGTTCACGCGCGCCGAGATGCAGCAGATCGGCGCGCGGATCACCGCCCCGCGACCAGCCCCGCGAACCACGCCCCAGATAAGGCAGATACAGCACGGCATCGTCCGGCAGCGTTCTGCGTTTCCCCTGTTTTCGTGGAGGGTTTCGTTATGCTGCGGCCGGTTGGTCGTCAGCGTATCGGGCCTCGTAGAGGTCCGGGGGTTGCATGCTGGCGGTGCTGTGCCGTCGGCGGGTGTTGTAGAACTCGTAGCACCAGGCGCCGACCACGTGCCTGGCCTCGGCTTTCGTGGCGAACCGGTGCCGAGAGCGGACCTCGTGTTCCAGGGTGGAGAAGAACGATTCCGCCGCTGCGTTGTCGAAGCAGGACCCGACCCGTCCCATGGACTGCCGGATCCCTTGTGTGCGGCATAGCTTCATGAAATCCGTTGCGGTGTAGGTGCTTCCGCGATCCGAGTGGAAGATCACATTCGCGATTGCGGCCTTGCCGCCGCGCACCGCGACGGCGATCTTGATCGCATCGGCGCACAGCTCGGCGTCGGGGTGCTCGCCGATCGGGCAGGCCAGCAGCTTGCGGGAGAACAGGTCGATCACGGTGGCCATGTAAAGCTTGCCTTCGCCGGTTTCGATCTCGGTGACGTCACCCACCCACGTGACGTTCGGTGCCAGCGCGGTGAAGTCTCGCCTGACCAGGTCGCCGAACTTCGCGGCTTTGCGGTCCTGGCGGGTTAATCCCTTGCGGCGCTTGCGTTTCCGGCCGAACAGGCCCTGGCGAGCCATCGAGTCGGCCACCGTGTTCACCGACACCACCCAGCCGGCCTCGACCAGGTCAGTGTGCAACCGCGGCGACCCGTACGTGTCACCCGACGCGTGGAACCGGGATGCGATCTCCGCATCCAGCTCGGCGCGCCGCCGGCGGCGCGGCGCCACGGGGCCTTGGCCTGCCCCACTTGTCGAACCTGGAGACGGACAGCCCGAGGATCGCGCAGCACACCGCCACCGGGACGCGGTAGAAGGCCCTCTGGTCCGCGACGAAGCGTGCCACGCTCACTTCGTCGCCTCCTTCACCCACAGGACCACGGAGCGCTTGAGCACATCACGCTCCATCCGCAGCTCCGCGTTCTCGGCACGCAGCCGCTTGAGCTCGGCGACGTCATCTTTCGACAGCCCGTCCGTACCCTCCCGCTCGGCGCGGTCCTTATCGACCCAATTCCCGAGCGTGCCCGCGTTGATTCCCAGGTCACGGGCTATCTGGGCGATCGGTTTCGACGACTCACGCACGAGCCGAACCGCGCCCTCCTTGAACTCCTGATCGAACTTCCTGCGCATCTCTGGCATGCCTACTCCTTATAGAGCATGCCTCCACGAAAAAAGGGGATTTCCATTCCCCACAACGTAGCGCGCAAGCCGGACGGAGCCGCTGACCGGCCCAATCCCCCACCTGCCTGTCAGCGCAGGCGCATTTCCCGTCGGAGGTTCGTCATGGCAGCTCAGCCCGATCCGTCACCGGCCGCGCGGCCGGTGACGGTGATCCTCGATCCGCGCGTCGCGTATGTGGGGTTCGGCCCCGATGACGGTGATCTCGCCCGGATGGCCCGAAGCGTCGGCGCCGACGACGTTCTCGACGATCTCGCCGACGCGGCAGAACAGCTGGATCATGCGTACCGGCGGGCATGGGAGGCCGCGGCGCGCCGAATCGCACCCGATATGGACTGGAACGTGTCCGCGCCGTACCACCAGCCGGTGGGCGATTTCGCGCTGCTGCCGATGATCGCGCAAACCGACCGCGGGGCGCCCGTGACTGTCGGCCTACTCGCGCAGGTGTCGGCTGCGGTCGCCGTGGAAGCCGAGACGCTGAGCGCCGGCAATACCCGATGGGCCGTCATCGATGGCGGCCGGATGGTCGGATCGGCGACCGTGCCGTGGACGATCGGATCCTTCCAGGACCGGCAGGTCGCGGACGCTGCGTCACGTCTCGCAGCATCGTCGGAGCTGTTGCGCAGCAACGAGTATGACGGGATCCGTCTCGGCTTGTTCGAGCCATCCGGTGAGCTCGGAGCCGACGCGGGCCAGTTGGGCTACATACTGACCGACCGGGGAATGCCGATGTTCGCCGGGGTCGATTTCCGTCCGTCACCGCTGCACGCGGTCGATTCCGATAGGACCGTCGAGGCGCTGGTCGAGTTCCTGGCGCTTCGCGAGGGCGACACCGATGACGAATACTTCTCGAAATACACCGAGCGGCAACGGTTCTGGATCGCAGGCAGCGGCGCGGACCGGCTACACGAGCTTGTCGCCGAGCTTCCCGGCGACACCGAGTACCGTCGTCTGATGCGCGAGGAAGCCGTCGATACCGGCGGCGACCTCGTCGCCGGCCTGTGGCAGGTCAAACCCCTTGCGCGGACGGATCTTCCGACAGTGCTGCTCATCGCATCGAATGCCGATACCGCACGCGAGCAGTACCCCGGCTATGTGGCCGCGTGGCTGGAAGACACCGGGCGGGGCATCGATCTCGACGATGACCTGTTCCCCGTGCTCGACGCGGAGCAACACGAGTCCGTTGGCGCGCCGAGCCGAACGGTGATCGCCTCCGTGCGCGGGCAGCAGACGCTCGACTGGGCCGTGGAACACACGAATCACTGGGGGCTGGACGCCGTCATCCCCGTCGACAATCTCGTCAACCGACCGCCGCTGAACATCCCCGCGACCGGCGTCGCGATCGTCGCCATCCGAAACGCCCGCGCCGTCGCCCACGACGGCGCACACGTCGACGCCTACAACCGGTCCCGCGTGATCGCGTTGGCCGGTTCGCACGTCGAGATCCACCCCGGCGCCTGCGTCGACCGGCGCCGTGGCAGCCGGGTGGTAGCGGCCGTCGACGTGCGTCCGCCACGGGACTTGACGGCTGTGTGCACCCGGCAGTCGAGTCGGGGTGGGCTCAGCCGGTAGACCTGCCGGCCGCGCGATCCACGACCCCCGATGTCAGACCAGTAACACGGCCGCGAGCAGCCCGGTGAGGAATGCAGGCCCGAGGGCCATCCGGCCCTTGCGTCGCAGCCGACCCATCCCAAGTGCGAGCGCAATGACGACTTGAGTGGCGAGAATGCCGATCGCGACTGCCAGCCAGGAGAGCCAGCCCAACAGGATGCCGCAGGTGACGGCGAGTTTGACGTCGCCCAGGCCGTAGCCGCCGCGGACGGTGAGCGCCCAGAGCAGGATCCAGCAGCCGAAGATCGCACCGCTGGCTGCGGCGATCCATGGATTCCCGGCACCGGTCAGGGTTGTGACCGTTGAAAGCGCCGCGAGCGCGAACACGCCTGCACCGACGGTCGGGGCGTTCGGCAGCCGCTGTTCGGTGGCATCGACCGCGGCTGCGACGAGAACTGCAGCCATGCTGATGGCGTAGACGGCGGCCGCTGCTATGGGTCGGATCAGCACCGCGACCGCTCCGACCGTGACCGATCCGGCCGCGAGCGTTGCCCAGCCCGCCGCGTGCGGCCGCACGGTGCGAAAGCGGCTGCGTTGCGCCAGGAAGTGGATGAGTGGCGCCGTCACGAATCCGGCGGTGGCACCCCAGATCACGGCGCGGCCCGAGCAGGAGAGGCGCGCATCGGCGCGGAGGATGAGTGCACTGTTGCGCGGTACAGCGCTGCTACGAGATCGCCGCAGGGTTCCGGCAGATCCGCGGGCAGGTCGACGTCGTTGAGCGTGAGCATGAGATCGGCCCACTTCTTTGCGGTTTCGCGATCCTCTCTCGCGAGCGCGATGCGCACCAAGTCGCACAGCGGGACATTGCTGTACGGATCCGCGATCCGGCCTGTCGTGGTCGCGCTTTCCGCGTCGCTCACGGCGCCGATGGTCAGCGCGATATCGACCAGCGCGTGGGCGGTGTCGATGATCTGCATTGGCAGGATCCGGTCCTCCATGCGATCGGGGTTGGTCAGCCATGTGTAGCCGGCGCCCGCGGCTTCGGGCAGCACTGGTCCGCGCACCAGGCGCAGCGCCGCCTGGTAGTCGACAATCGCGGAGCGGGCATCGCCCCGCTTCGCGTGGGACATGGCGCGGGCTCGAAGTCTCGCGAACAGTTCCGCGTCGAGAAGTCGGTCGGCAAGCCGGTAACGGCCGCTGGCCGTGGGTAGGAAGGGATCGTTCGGTGACCGTTCCCCCAGCCAAGCCCGTAGCCGTGACAGGTCGGCCCGTCTCGTCGAGTCGCTCGGCTGCCGGTTTTCGGGCCAGAGATCGGTGACGAACTTGTCGATCGTCACGCCCGCGGGGTGCAGTGCGAAGTAGACGGCGTATTCAGTCATGCGTGCGAGTGGGCGGTCACGAAGCACTCCCAGGCCGTCGACGTGCGCGTCGCCGAGGATCGCGATCCGCGGTCGGGACGGGTGGTCTGCGAACCATTCGGCGATATCGGCGTCGAGTGTTGGGTCCGCGCCGGCTGTTTCCGGGGCGGCTGCACGGCCGTCAGGCATCGAATCGTCGGGGGCCGTTTTTGGATGCGCCGCGCCGACTGGCGCCTCTGCCTGTTCGGTTCGTGAGCCCGCTGCGGGAGTGTCGATGGGCTTTGTGTTGCTCGGCGCGCCGTCGATGTTCGTTTGATTGAACAGCGCGATGATTGCTGCGAACTCCGCGTCGGCGAGCGACGCTGCTGTCATCGTGAAGCTTCCGGCTGGCTGCGGCAGGTGCAGCGACCCGTCGCCATCCAAAATGACGGTCGATTTCACGTTGACGCTGTCTCCGCTCGTAATGATGGCGGCTGCCGCCGCGGGGCCTTGCTCCAGAGTTTCGATGAGTTCGCCGATACCGGAAATCTGCGCGAGGTCGTTGGAATCTGCGATGAGGATGTGCGGTTCCCACGCGTCCGAATAGGCGGTGTCGGTCCGCGCGTGGGCGATGGGCTCGTCGCCGAGTAGCTCCCGGGTGTGCTCGACCTGATAGGAGATGAATTGCGTTGCTGTCTCGAGGTTCTCGACGGGTTGGATCCTGTCGCTGTCGAGTCCGCAGGCGTCCTCGGCCACCCGGTGGAGTGCGAGGTGAACGCCGTCGGTCCATGGTGATTGGAGAAGCTCGAGGACGATGTGGTTGACGAGGCACCGGCACCGATCCGGGTCCCCGGTGAGGCTCAGCGCGCCGATGTGTTCGACGTCCACTGCGACGAGACGGCCATCGTCCAATGTTCCGAGTGTGACCAAAGCCGGTAGCGCTGAAAGGATCTCATCGTCGGCGGAATCGGGAACGTCGGGCAGGTCGACCACCCAAGAGCTCTCAGTCCCGGTGAACGGCGCCGGTGGCGGGGCGGGAATCGTCGGCCGGAGTTCGATGGCGTCATCGCTGATCAGAACCAGGTCCACTCCTGCAGGGGCGTGCTCCGCTAGCAGACCGTTGACCGATCTGAGCGCTGCGTTCAGCCGTGCCGGGGATGCGTCACGTGAGCGTTCACGAATGGCTCGCTCGATCCGTGCTTCCTCGACCGTCGCTGGCGCGAGACGTTGCCCCGGCCGGCGCGCTTTGGAGAGCTTTCGGCGCGCCGTCAGCAGGCCAGCCCAGGCGAGCGCGGCGGCGAGCCCGGTGATGCCGCCGAGGGCGACTGTTCGTTGCGACAGGGCTGGCGCGTGCACGGGCGCGGTGTCCGTCGCCGACCGCACGGTCTGCGTCGCAGGGGCGGATTCAGCCAGCTTTCCGCCGCCATTCGTGTCCCGCGTAGGCGGAATGTCTGCCGTCGCTTCGGGTATCGATGCGGGATCAACGTCGGTGTTCTCGTTGGCATCGGCCGTCGCCGGCTTCGACGGCGCCACCTCGATTGCCTCGTTCGTGCCAGGCGAGCCCGAGGAGGCCCCAGAATCGCCTTCGGCATGTCCGCGCACGTCAGCCGGGCGCTTGGCTTCCGTCGTTGAGCCATCGACGCCCGGCACTGACGGCACGGACCCGTCGTCTTGCGCAATTGCACTGGCGTTCTGCTTCGGGTCAGCCGTGGCCCTGTTGCCTGGTGCTCTGGGTGCGGGAATGCGGATGGTTTGGCCGGGGTAGATCAGGTCAGGGTTGGCGATGCCGTTGGCTGCGGCGAGCGCCGGATACTGGTTGGCGTCGCCCATCGTGTCCAGCGCAATCTGGGAGAGCGTGTCGCCGAGTTGAACGACGACCGACACCGGAGCGGTACCGCCGGCATCGGACCGGTGCGGGCTTGCGGCGCTGTCGGGCAGGTGTGCGTCAGGTGGCAGCAGCAGGGTCCATCCGGGCAACAGGAAGTTGTCCGCGACGAACATGTGCCCGTCCGCCTGCACGCGCCCCTTGTTCAGGGCCGCGATGTCCGGGTACCGCAGCGGGTCACCAAGAGCCTTGTCGGCGATGCTCCACAGCGTGTCGCCCTTGTGCACGGTCCAGGTGGAACCCAAGTGTGAGTCGGATTTGTCGGCGTGGCCGGCGGTCGAAAACCCTGTGGTGGCCGTGAATGTCGCTGGCCGCGTGGTCGCGGCGTGGCGGGGCGGCGTGGTTGCGCCGGCCGTCGGGCTACGGAGTGCTGCCGCCACGGTGGGGTTGTGTGGCAGGGTCGGCATGCCTGCCATGGCGTGGGCGGGCGCGGCGTTGGCGGTGGCCCCGGTGGCGATGATGAGGCCGATCAGCCCTGCGGCGATGGTTTGCGGCATGCGCAGCCCGGGTAGCCGGATCGCGGGCCGGCGCGTGATCGCGGCCGCGGCCTCGGCGAGAATGCTGGTGGCAAAGACGATCCAGGCGGCGAAGCCGATGACGGCGAGGGTGCCGAGGAAGATCTGCCCGGTGTCGCGCTCGGTGAGCGCATTCCAGATCTCGGCTAGGTTCGGCACGTGGTCGGGTAGCAGCGGGGCACCGAGCTTCCACAGCAGCCAGGGCGCGCCGACTAGCATGGCGAGCAGCGCGGCGAGCGCGACTAGCCGCTGGATGGTGCGGGCGATGAACCGGATCATGGGGCGCCTCCCGGGTCGTAGGCGGCATAGGCTTGTCCGGTTCCGGTGACGGTGAAATTGTCGATGCCGATCAGCGGCAGGAACACGGTCGCCTGCGTCAGGCTCGCAGTGGCGGTGACATTCAGGCCGGTGACGGTGATCTGGCCGCTGGCGCGAGCCGCGGTCAGGTAGTCGCGGGCCGCCGCGTTGGCCGAATCGGGGTCGATGGCGGCGTCGCCGGGCCGGTAGGTGGCGGCCGCGGCCCGGGCAGTTTCGGCGGCGATCGCCCCGGCGTGGTCCAGGGCGCGGGCCTTCGCGCCGCCATCGACGACCAGGCCGAGGACCATCATCAGGGCGACTGCGGCGCCGAGCATGAGGAGCGCCATGCCGCCGCCCGATCCGGCATCGGAGCGCCAATCAGCCCGCTGCCGGCGCGTCCGCTGCGGCCCACCGAGCGGGGTCGGTGCCGATTTGGCCTGTGTCGCTGTGCGTCTCATGGGGTTTCTCGATGCGGGTCTAGCGGGCTGACTGCGGTGGCGGTGACGTGCCGGCTACCGGGCCAGCCGGGGATCCCGAGCCCGGCGTAGCTGACGGTGCACTCGACGGTGACGGTGACGTGCGCCGGTAGTCCGGGCGGGATCGTCATGCTGGCGGCGTCGACATCGACGGCAAGCTCAGTGCAGTCGATGCCGCGGTCGGCCAAGTCCTGTTGCGAGACGAGGCGTGCGAGGTTGGTGGCGTCGGCCACCGTGTGGGTGGTTGATGCGGCGCGGGCTGCCGCGGCGGCGGCCTGGTCGACCTTGGATTGGCCGGTCGCGGCCCGCCCGGTGGCGACGCCGACGAGGACGAGCAGCACGATCATCGGCGTGATGATGATCAGTTCCAGCGCCGGCGCGGCGGAGCCGCGATCGGAGGCAAGCGCTCGCCGCGATGCTTGGAGGCGCACGCCTTGCGGCGGCCGACATGGTGTCGCTCGCAATGCTTCTCGCGCGAGTGTCATGGCAGCCGCTCGATTTGTGCGGTCGCCTCACCGACGACGCTCGGGTGGGTGAGCGGTATCAGGTTCGGTGCTGCGGCCGTGATGGTCACGGTGATCGTCTGCCCGGTCTGGGTAACGGTGATGGTCGCATTCGACAGCGTGCCGCTGGCCCGGTTGCCGATGAAGTCCTTCGCTGCTTGCCGGCCACGGGTTGTGGAGGCGGGTGCGGCGGTGGCGGCACGGACCCCGGCGTGCGCGGCCGCGACTGCGAGGGATCGGGCATAGTTGTGCAGGCCGAATTCGATGCCGCCGATGATCAGCAGGAGAACGGCGGGCATCAGCAGGATGTACGCGAGCGAGGTTCCGCCGGAGCCGCGCTCGCCGTGCCGCCACGCAGCGAGGCTCGTGTCCTCTGCGGAGGGTGCGGCCGCGGTCGCCGTCATATCCGATTCCTCCCTCTATCGGTTGCTGATGACAATCAGTTCAGGGGTTGAGGTCGGCGGTTTTCGACGTGATGACGGCGGCTATCGCGGCCACCACGATGCCGGCGGCGACGATGCCGCCGATGGCGAGCAGCACGTGCTCGAGTGAGACGCCGCCGGCGCCGAGTTCCGGCTCTTTGGCCAGCGTGCGGAGGCGGTCGCGGATGGTCAGGGTGAGGGTGATGTAGAACGTGCGGATGGTGAGCATGTCGACACTGTCCTTTCGAGAGCTGCTAGCTGGGCTGGGATGTCAGGTGGCGGTGAGGGTGATCAGCGCCGGGTAGAGCAGGAAGGCCATGACGGCCATGGTCAGGATCGCCTTCGGTATGGACATGCGGCCGGAGGCGACGTGGGCGGCGGCGATCTCGTCGGCCTGCAGCTGAGCGCGCAGCGAGGTGGCTCGCGCCATCAGCGTGGCGTAGATGGTGGCGCCCTGGGTGGTAGCGGAATCGGTGATCGCGGACAGGTCGGCCAACTCGCCGATGCCGAGTTCCGTGGCGAGGTTCCCGACACCTGCCGATGCGGTCTTCCCGGCGCGGGTGGCCGAGGCGATCGCCGCCGCGATCCGACGGAACACCCACGTGTCCGACGTTGCGGCCGCCTGGTCCAACGCGGCGCCGGTGCCGGATCCGCCGGCCCGGTACAGCGCCATCAGCTGCAGAAACGCGACCAGGGCGTGGCGCACGTTCCTGCGCGCGACATCGGCCTTGCTGGCGACATGCGAGGCGACGGCCACCCAAGTAATGGCTGCGGCGATGGCGCCAATGCCGGCGGGGATTGCCGCCGGGATCGGCAGACCGAACATGGCGAAGATGAGGCCGTAGATCGGGCCGATCAAAAGGGCCGCGACGGTGAGCGTGATGCGGGTGGTGAGGTATTCGCCGCGGCGCATGCCGATCACCTTGAGGTCCGCGTCCGGCGAGGCGAGCCTGGTTGCTGCCAAGGCGGTCTCGAGCCTGCGCTGCAGCATGGAGAGGCCGCTGGCGCCGTCGGGATTGGTTTCCTCGGTGGTCTCCGGGCCAGGGCGGGTCGGCCCGGCGAGGACTGCGAGCAGGTCAGGGCGGGTGGGGGTGAGCGCGGCGATGATCAACGCGACGCCCAGGCCGGCGGCGGCGCCCGTCGCGATCAGTCCGATCGTCACCGGGCTCATGATGGAGCCCCCACGTTCGCGAGGCCGCTGTGCCGCTGCCTGCATGCCGGTCTGCCGGTGGTTGTGGAGGTGGCGAGGAGTCTGGGTGGCGTGACGGTGGTCGACAGGCGCCGCAATATGGCCAGGGCCGCGACGACGATGGCGACGATGACGGCCAGCACCAGTTGGCCGACGGCGGTGGCGTAGGTGTCGGCATACGAGGTGAACAGGCACACCGCGGTCGCGAAGGCGATCTGGATGATGACGATCATGCGGGCCTCGGAACGCGGCTCGGCTCGGTCAGTTTCGATATCTCGCCGGGCGGTGACATCGGCGGCGAGCTGGGCGGCAAGGGTGCGGAGTACGTCGGGCACCTTCGGCGAAGGGGCGGCGATCGCGATCGTGAGTGCGACGGTGACCATGTCGCCGAGCGGGTCATCGATCTCGTCGGCGAAACGCTTCAGCGCTGCGCGGCTGTCGACTCGGCCAGTGGCCAGGGCGGCGGCGAGGTGTTGCACAGCGGGTTTGATCGCCGCCGGTGCGTGGTTCGCGGAAACGGTGATCGTCTGAGTTGGGGCGGACCCGGCGGCTATGGCATCGGCCAGGCGCCGCACCCATTCCTCCAGGCCCTGCAGCACCGCGATGCGCTTCGCGGCGATCTTTCCCGCCGAGAAAAGGTGCGGCAGGCCTGGTATTGCCAACAGCGTCGCTACCCCGGCGACCGGCCAGCCGGATGCCACCCACACCGCCAATCCCGCCGCGACTGCGATGCCCCAGCTGCGGACGGTTCGGTCGGCGGCCAGCCTCCGCAGACCCCCGTGGGTTCGGCGTACCTGGGCAAGGTTTGGTTCGTAGCCGTAGACGCCAGCGGCGATCAAGCACAGCCCGCCGATCACGGCCGCGGCGGCCACACCGAACAGGAGCGGCACGGCGCTCATGGCGTTTCACGACCTGCGGCGAATGCCGGTGCCATAGCTGTTGTGGGAAAGGGGTGCTTCCATCTGCCGTTCCCCGGGCTCAGCCAGCCGATGTCGAAACCGGTTTTGCGGCACCAGGTCTGATCTTCCGGCAGGTGCTGCGGGTAGCCGCGAGGATCATCCGGCGTGTCCGGGTTCGGGGCGTAGATGGTGGTGGCGGCGGGCTGCCCGTTCTCGCCGACCGGACCAACCTCGATGACCTCCGAGACGAACCGCGACTTCCGCCCAGTATCGGTGACCGCGTAATCCAAGTAGACGATGATGTCGATGGCGGTGGCGATCTGGGCCATGGCTGCGGCGTGGCTCCAGTTCGACTTGTGCTCGCCCAGCAGTCCGGCGAGGGCTTCGAAGGTGCCGTGGGCGGAGTCGGCGTGGAACGTGGACATCGACCCCTTGCAGCCGCGGGACATCGCCGCCAGCATCGGAATGATCTCGGCGCCGCGCACCTCGCCGACCAAGATCCGGTCCAGGCCGTGGCGCAAGAGCTCCGGGAAGATGTCGGCGATCGTCACCTCCCCTGCCGGTCGACCCGCCGCGGTTGTTTCGCCGGTGCCAGGCCTTGCCTCCGCTGGCAGCAGCAGCGGGAACGCGCCCGGTAGCTCGTGCAGCAACAGCTCGTATTCGGTCTCCAGCGTCGCGAAGCGCTCCCACCTGGGCAGGCAGCGCGCCAGGGCGCGCAACAGCGTGGTCTTCCCGACGGTGGGTGAACCGGCCACCAGGATCGAGCGGCGTCCCAATACCGCAGCAGTGAGAAACGCCGCCAACGACTCAGAGACGGTGCCCATGTCGACCAGCTGGGCGAGGGTGATGTCGGTGAATCGGTGCCGGCGGATCGTCACCTGCGGGTGTGGGGTGACCGACCACTGCGCCGCCAGGCGCGACCCGTCGGGCAACCGCAGGTTCAGAAACGGCCACGCGCTGGTGACGGCACGCTCATTTTGGCCGTGGTATGTGGCGATCGACCGCAACTGGCCCAGCAGGTCCTCGTCGGATTCCGCGACGGCGCCCACGATTTCGGTGCGGCCGTCGCCGTAGCGGCACACTGCGGGCGCGGCGCCGTTGATGAAGACTTCTTCGATGTCATCGTCGTCGAGGAGCTGCTCGATCCGGCCGAGGCCGAACATCGCGGCCAGTACAGCCGCCGAGAGCCGCCGCTCGGTCTCGGCGCTTGGCGGGCGGCCGCCGTCTGCGGTGACCTTGTCGGCCCAGGCGCTTATGCGCGCAGTGATCATGTGCATGGCCAGTTGCTTCTGCCCCGCCCGGTCCAAGTCGGCCCCGTCGTGGGTTTGCGCGAACCGGTCAAGCTCGGCGTTCACAGCGTCCTGGATCTGTCGAGTGATCGCGAAATCCACGGTGTCGCCGCGGTTCTGGCCACCAATGCTGCGATCTCTGTCGCGGGTCCACTGGTCGCCGCCCGATGAGCTTTCTCCGGGGCCGTCACCGTACGTGGCGCCATCCTGGTCGTCGCGCTCCTCGAGCGGGGCGGACCAGGGCCCGTCACCTTGTCGATCGACGTATCCGTTGACATGGCCATTCGTGGTGGCTGTCATTGCGCGCCTCCGGTTGCGAACGCCGGGTCACGACGGTCCCGGCGATGACGCCGAAACCGTGACTGACGGCTTTCAACGAGGTCTGCTTCCACGGGGATCTGTTGCACCGCCGCCGTTCCCGATGCGTCGAAGAGGCGCTCTTCGGCCGGCCGGGCCAGGACTCTGCCCGTGTGCTGAATTGAGCGCATCAGCGGCGACGCATGAAAGGCCCGGCCGGCCATGGCGCCGTCGGACAGCACGGCCGCGGGCGCCGGATCCCACGCGACCGAGTCGACCAGCGGCGCCACCTCCGACATGGCGGCGCGCACGTCGGCCTCCGGATACGGACGGCCCGCACCGACGAGTACCGAGCAGATCGCCCCGGCGGCACAAGTCCCCGCCATGGCGGCTACGGCGCCTTGGGCGGCGTTCACCGAGGCGAGCGTTGATCGAAGCGTCGCCACCACCCGGTCGCTCCGGGCTAGCAGCGGATCCGTGCGGGCGGCAGACGGGGTGCGTCCAGCGTCGACGATCACATCCAAACCCAAACCGGCCAGGGATTGCGTGAGAGCCGCAAAGTCGATACGTGCTGCTTGCGTGGGGTTTTCGACGCCGGGCAGCAGCCATCGATCATCTTCGAGCTGGATGACGTTGGCCCAAATCGCGTCGATGGGATTCATGCGGCGCTGCGCCACCCGCCAGCCGACAAGCCCCCGGCCGGCCAGGTCGATGCCCCGGCCGTAGCCGTGGCGAATGGATCCGCCGGCCGGATCGGCCTCGGCCAGCAGGACCGGCGCCGGCCAGGTCAGCGTCATTCCCAATGCCAGCGTGGTCGCGCCCGGGGAGCCTTTGCCGGCAATGACTGTCATCAGCATGGCCGGTCACCTTCCCGGCACCACGACGATCGACGCCGCGCCTGCGGCGGACCACTGCGTCAGCGCCGTAGCGTCGTCCTGGGCGACGAGGACGTCGACGGTGCGGGCTCCGCCGGCGTCGACGTCGCCGACGGTCAGCACCACCGCGTCGACCGCCATCGGTGCCGCCGCTTCCGGCGCGGCGTGGGTGTCGGCCGTGTTCCGGGTGACGATGATCCTCTGCCCCGGCGTGAGCGGAGTAGCGGGCAGCTGCCCGGGTTTCACGGCCACGCCCACCAGAGCTTGGCCGACCGGCGGGATCTGGCCGGTCATGAGATCCGCCGGGCCGATCAGGCTGCCATGGTGAATGTCGGTTCCGGCACGTTGGCCGATGACCGTGGCCCGATCCGTCCAGGGAATCCGGGCCAGGACCGGGTCCGCGGCGACCTGCGCCGAAGCCAGATCACCCACGGCAATCGTTTCGCCCCAGGCGATGTCCGATGCGGCGACCACCACCGCGGTTCGGGTGGACATCGATGAGGCGAGCGCGTATGCGCTGAGCCCGCCGGCCACCACAAGGATGATCCCGGCGGCCAGAAGCGCGGGACGCTTGCGGCGTTTCGGCGGCGGCAGGACCGGTGCCGGCCGGACTTGCGGCCCCGACCCGTTGGTTGCCGATGGCGTCTTCGGTCGGGTT
This sequence comes from Nakamurella sp., assembly GCA_017848755.1. Taxonomy (GTDB): domain Bacteria; phylum Actinomycetota; class Actinomycetes; order Mycobacteriales; family Nakamurellaceae; genus Nakamurella. Next base: position 45,039 of record JAFIHI010000126.1, read on the forward strand.
AGTGTTGTCGTCCTCACTGCCTCTCACCTGCCATTTCATATCAACTGCCGGCGACGATGACGGTGCGCCACTCGCCTACCCGCGCGAGCGCCGCCGATCGTGTCGTCACCGCGTCGGCTCCGGACTCGCCCGTATTCGCGGTCCACGTGATCTGCCAGGTCGCGTCGGCCGAAACCCGCCACGTCCCGGTACCGGCCGTGCGCTCCGGCAGGGAGCGCAGCCGGTAGGTGTAACCGCAGGGCGGCGCCCACAAGTCGGCGTCCGGCCGCGGCCCCTCACCGCCGCCCGTGCACGTGAAATCAGCCGCGTCAGGCTCGCCCATCGACCACGTCACTGACTTGAGCGCTGCTGTCGCGGTGACCGTCACAGTCCGATCCGTGGCCGAGGCGAACACGGGATCCGGGTTCGAGATCCACAGCCACACCGGCACATTCACCGCGATCTGCTCCGCGTTGGGGCCGAACTGGATCTGCGGCAACGGAATCGGCAACCTCGCGATCGCTTCCTGCGCCAGCGCGTATGGATCAGGCGGCGGCCGGTTGTTCGTGAGCACCGCGAAAATGCTCGGGCTCTGCCAGTCCGTTGCGCCGCAACCGGTCTGCATCAGCACGTAGTCGGCGGGATCCGCGCCCGCCGGGATGTATCGCAGCCAGATCGGGTTGTCGGCGGCTGGCTGGCCAATCGCCACTGCGAAACATGGCTGATCGCCACCATCCGCGGCACCCTTGCCGGACCCGCCATTGCCTTCGCTGCCCGCGCATGCGATGTATTCCCCCGTCGCCGAATCGAATCCTCCGCAGTCCGACCCCGCTAAAGCAGTCGCCGGTGACCAAGCTTGGAGGGCGACAGCCAAGATGAAGACGAGGGAAGCGGCCTGCCGATTCATGGTGAGCAAGGCTGCACCGGCTTCGGCTTATCGACGAAACTGACGAACCAGACGTCCCGAGGCTCCGTGTAGAAGCCGAGCCAGAATTCCCATCGGACATGGCGTTCGTCGTTGGTGAGAACGCTGTTGCCCGCGTCATTGATGTAGTCGACGCTCGTGAGGTCCGTGCATGTACGAATCTTGACGCTGTGCGCATTCGCTTCGAAAACCTTTGCTGTGTAGCGGGTGTCGCCGACTTGGTGGATGCCTTGCTTGACGAACGTGTTGATTAGGGACATCTGCTGGAGCGCCGCCGGATCGTTGACGTACCGGTAGATGACCGGCTTCCAGTCCTTGCCGGCGGGGTCTTGCAGTGACTGGTCGAATACGCGCATCGCGTTTCGCCACACCTCGACGGCGTTGTTCGCCGCATTGAGATCGGCGCCGGTGATAGTGGCGGGGATATCGACGGGAATCGCCTCATACGCATCGCCGGTGACGCTGACGGATGTCGTTCCCCGCGCTGCCGTGCTCGTCGGTGCCACCGATGGCGGCTTCGTGGGGGTTGACGGCGTTGACGTCAGCGTCTGGCTCGGAGTCGACGCACGGTTCGTCGCGGTGGTCGTGGTTTCGTCGCTGGGGCCAGGTTCGGTAGCTGGCGGGTTGGTGCAGGCGGCAAGCGATATCGCGGTCGCGGTCACAATGGCTGCGATCAGGCGCTTCATCGCTTCGTCACCTCCCCAAAGCCGATGGAGGTTTGCTCATCGTGCGCCCGAATACGGGAATTATCAATGTCTGGCGTGAGCTCCTTGTGAGTTCCGTCAGAATGCGTCATTGCACGCTGATGTGGTTCCCTCGGTCTCGCGCCGGTTCGGTCGGTCCAGCGGCGCATGCGAATGACGGCCGGCGGCACGGAGCGCAGCAGCAGCACGGCGGAGCCGAACGGCAGTGTGCGGAGCCTGCCGGGGTCGAGGATCGGGATGCGACGCAGCGACGATGACCGGCTGCGGGTGCCGTCATGGGCGCGGTTTTCGGCCCAGGTGGTTTCGTCGCGCTCGCCGATCAGCGAGGACAGGTCGCGCAGGTCGCCCGCATTGCCGCCGCCGCCGAGGATGATCTTGGTGGTGCAGGCATCCCATACTGTCGCGGCGGCCTGCTCGCCCCATTTGTGGCGGGCTTGGGCGAGGGATTGCAAGATTGCCCAGGCGCAGATGCCGGTGCCGCCGCCTTCCGACATGAGGGTTGGCAGGGACGGCAGAGGCGCGAGGTTGCCGATCTCGTTGAGCATCATGGTGATCGGCGGATCCAGCCGGGCGCCCGGCGAGGCTGCGGCGAGTTGCCGTGCGGTTTCCAAAATGTCCTCGATAAACGCCGCGACTAGGTTCGCTGCCGCCCCGGCGCCGGTCGACGTGCCGATCAAGTACAGGGTGCCGTTGTCTCGAATGAAGCGTGCTGGTTCGAACTGCTCCCCCGCCCCCGGGGAGACGGCAGCGAGGACGTCTGGGTCGCCGAGAGCCCCCAGGGATTGGCGCACGCCGAGCCACACGGAGTCGCGCTGGCGCGGGTCGGAATCCGCCACCGCGTTGAGCGCAGTTGCCCAGCCATCGGGTGCCCGCGGATTCGAGTCGAGGATCGCGATGGCATCCTGAACGGAGGCGGGCGCAAGGGACCACCGGTACAGATCCGATGCGGTTCGTCCGTCGAGTGCCGCTGCCATCAGGAGCGACCGTAGGGCGGCTTCGGTTTGGCCCTGCCAGAAGCTGCCGTCGTCAGCCCCTTTGCCGGCGCCCGCGGCCAAGCCGGCGGCGCGGATCATCGCCGTCATAGGTTGGTCGCAGCCGCGGATCAGTGACCAGCGCAGTCCCACTTGGATGTCACCGGCCAAGTGTTGCGGATCAAACACCGCCACGGGTCCGAGATCGCTTCGGGCAGCGATTGTTTGGTGAATATTGTCCGGCCGGGTCGAGGTGGCAATCGCCGCGCCAGGGGCATCAAGAATGACGTTGATGACCAGGTGCAGGTCCTTGCCGGAGCGGGCCGGGCCGAGCACGACCACGGAGTCCTCCACCGACGACCACGCCTCGACGCCGCGGACGACACCGAGCCGGAAGCCGACCTCGTCCGCTGCCGGCCGACGAATGGAGGGGCGCAACACGCGGCCCTTACATCGGATCGCACGGCTTGAGCAGATATGCCGTAGTTCTCGGCGAGAAGCCGTGCCGGGCAGGCGATGTACATCGACCTCCGGGCTTGACGTCGCGAACAGGCGGTGAGCCAGAACCGCCACCGCCCCTGCTATCGCGAGGATCGTGAGGCTGATCAGCCAGTACAGCGCCGGGCCTGGCGCTGGAGCATGCCATGCCGCCGCCGGATCACTAGGCTTCCCAAGTGCTTTCACGCCGGCCCAAATGTCGCCGCGTGGCGGGGATCCCGCTGTCGTGACAGCCGCCGCACCTCCCAGCCACAGGGCACCGATAGTTCCGGCTGCAGCGAGAATGGCTATGGCCCAGCCGGTGTCGGACGACTGCCGTGTCGTGAGTTGCGTCATCTCACGGCCTCTCGGATCGCCGCGGGTCGGGGGAGGCGGTCACGTCTCGAGTACAGGACGCGTCCGTGTCGATCACGCTGCTGGTTCGTGATCTGCCGTTGTTGTTCGAGCCGCTGGTCCAGGCCCGGCGGTTGCCCGGATCCCCACTGCGCGGTCGGCAACTGGTCGAGTACCCGACGGGCGGTGGCGATCACTCGGGTGCCTGTCTGCCGCACCGTGGCGAGCCCCTCCTCACGACTGGCCCAGGTCGAGATGTACGGCAGCGAGTAGTCGGAGGTGTCCATGCCGTGCGCTGCCCCGATCAGGAATGCGACCGACTCGGCCTCCACCTCTTTGACCCCGCGCGTCACCGACATCGCCACGGCAAGGTCGACCGTGCCGTCTGGCTTTCTCGGATCGTGCAAGCACAAGTGTCCTAATTCGTGACTCAGCGTTTTGGTACGGCTGGCATCATCCATGTCGGCGCGCACCGTGACCGTGAGGTCCTGCCAATTGGTTACCCCGTTGGCGCCGCCGATCGTCGCGGCCGACCGCGCGTCGCTCAACGCGAACCCGTGTGCCGCAACCTGTTTCGCGAGTCCCTCCCACAACCCTTGGGGCGCTGAACCGACCAGCAGCTGCGGACGAGGCGGCTCGGGAATCGGCTCGCCGTCAGTTTGAGAGATGTCAAACACCGTTGCGAGGTCGAACGGCTTTTTCTCGTTGAGCCGCGACCGCTGTCGCACGGCGAGGCCAGGCTGCGTTCTTTCGGTGCGTGCAAGGCGGCGCCACTCCCCGCTCGCCGGATCCTGCACCTCGCGCCACTGGATCCGATTGGGGCGAAAGATCTTATAGCCGTGCTGACCCCGAAGTACCTGTCGACCCATGGCCCGCCACTGCCGGAAACCCGCGACCATGCTCGGCTCCGGTGCCGCAACAAGGCCGTCGCTAAACGCCTGCTGGTGCTGCGAATAGATCAGGAGGGTGTTGTCGAAGGAGAAATTGTGAAACCTGGCGGCGGTGGTCAGCGCCGAGCGCCAGTCATCCGACTCGAACAACTTTTCGACCGATGCCGCGAGCGCCTCCTGCACCGCCCGCAGCCGATCGTCCACGTCGTCATCAGGCATGGCGCGCTCCAATCCGCGGGTGAGCGAGATCCCCGTGCGCGGAACGAATGTCGACAGCCCAACGCGATGCATCCCGGCGGAGATCCGGCGGTGATGCCATGACGCTCCTCCTCACGGCGGGTCACGATGATCCGCTCATAAAGAGGTGGTGGCCCCCTGGCGCCGTTGGCGACGCGCCCAGCAAGGATTTCCACCAACGCGGGCGCTGCTTCGCCTTGGCGCCGTGCGGGGCCGCTACGTGCTCAGGCGACGCTTGGTGACGGTTTCGGTCCGCCCGTCTCGGTGCACGGTCAGGCGGATCTCATCGAACAGGCCAGCGATCGGCTCCTCGAGGGCCGCGCGGGCGTTGGCGAGACAGAGGCTTTCACGAGCCGGTCCGTACTTGTCGTTGATGGCTGCCGGTGGCGTGAATCGTCCGCCCAGCGGGTCCCCTCCATCGATTGCGGCTTGCCGCCCGGACCACCAGCGCGATGCTGCACGTTCCAGCGCGACTGTCTGCGGGACGTCGACGTCAACTATGTCGACTCGTTCGTATCCGGCGGCCGCGAGTTCGGACAGCAGGCGCGGGCCTTGCGGTGCCCAACCCAATGTTCCTTCGATGACGATGTTTTCGCCTTCGGCGAGGCAGTGTCGCCGAATGAGATCGGCGACGATCACGGATTCGCGATGCACCAGTCCGGCCAGTTCCCGTGGCATCACCGGATGCCCGTCAGGCAGATTGATGTCGAGCTGCCGGTCGAACGTTCCGGCGCTCATCTCGCCGACCAGGATCAGGTCCTTGACGATGTCCGCGTCGATCATGCGCCACTCGCCGGCGGGGTAGCTCTGCTGGAGGACGGCGGACTTTCCTGCGCCGGGCGGGCCCGCCATGATCACGGCGGCCATACCGGTGCGAAGTGCAACCAGCTCGCGGTCCAGAAAGTCTTCAACGAGCTGCTCGCGGCAACGTGCCCGGTCGAACGAGGCTCCACCGCGGGCGTCGATACCCGGCAGCCGGAATGACTCAGAGTTAAGTGGCCCGCCCGGCAGGGCGAGCGCCATCAGCTGACCTGCCACCTCGTCCCTGAGGATCGGCACTACGCTCCACCGGTGAGCAGGTCGAACTCCTCGCGGGACAGCAGCCCCTCGCCTGCCGCCTCTTCCAGCTGATCGCGCAAGCCCGGGATGTAGGACTCGGGCTCCGCGCGGTCGGCGTCGTCGAAGTGCCCCGGCTCGTAGGTCCACGTGTGCAGCTCTTGCAGCATCTGCTTGCCGTTGATCATGCCGATCGCGCGCTCCAAGATCACTTCGCGCGGCGTACGCGCATCCAGATCGTCCAAAGCGCGGGCTCGTCGGGCGAGCTTGCTCACCGCCGGCTGGCTGATCCCCAACGCATGCGCAACTGATTCCTGCGCGATCCCGTCGGCCAGGCTTCTCGCGACCGACCGCAACGTCTGCAGATCCGTCCATGCGGCAAGCGCCCTACTACGTCGTCGGCTGTCCGCAACTCGGTCCAGTGTCAGGGCTTGCACCATGAGGACCACCTCCACGTCTCATAACCAAGGTTATAGCATCGGGCACCTCGATGCGATCGAAATTGCCACTCATAGCCAACAAGCTCAATTCGACTTGCACCTTCATGCCGGCTGACCCGAGTCGGTGTTGAACAGGGCGGCTTCGGTGGGGCCGAGGTCGGTGTGGATGCGGCGGGTTGCGGTGCCGGTCCTCCAGAGGGACTCGCCCTTGCCCAGCGCCGGCAGGGCGGCTCGTTCGGGGCTGGTGAGGGCGAGTTCGGTTGCGGTGCGGTCGGTTTCGCCGGGGGCTTGGCGGAAGATGATGCAGGTGTCGCACAGCGCGACGAGGCCGCGGGCGGTGGCAGCGGCGCTGCTGCCGGCATCGGCGGCCCTGTCCGTATCGGACAGCGCGTGCGTGATCAGGATGGTGGCGGTGCCGCGTGCTCGGGACAGGCGCAGCTCCGCGTTGACGCGGGCGAGATGGGTTGGGGCGGCGAGGATGCGCCAGGCTTCGTCATAGATCACGAAACGTCGACCTGTTCCGGTGGCACTGTCCAACTGGCTGGTGGCCGTGAGTACCGCGAGCGTGTGGGCGAGGTCGTTGTCCGCGACGGCGGCGGTGCCGACGGCAATCATCGGCGCGGCCGGGTCCGGGGTGGCGGTGGCAGGTTGATCGAGTATGCCGGCCAGCGGGCCGGTGCAGAGCTGCGCGAGCGCGGCACGCATTGTGTCGGCGTGGTCGCCGCCAGCCGCCGTGAGGGCCGACACGACGTGGTGCAGCGTGGCTGTCGTGTTGCCGCGGGCGGCTCCTTCGATTGCGGCGTCGAGGGTTTCGCGGGCCTTGGGATGCAGGGGTGTGATGGCGGGAGCGACGGTTTCGACGATCGCGACCATGAGGGCGCTGCGGCGCTGTTCTGCCCGATGCCGCCAGGCCGCGACATCTGCACCTGGTGGTGGGGTACCGAGATGGAGGGGGTTGAGCCGGTCGGGCATGCCTGGGCCGAGCCGAACGGCTTGGCCACCGAGCGCCTGGGCAAGGCGGGTCCAGTCGTTCTTGGGGTCGCCGGGCACGATGACCCGGTAGCCGCAGGTGATGCCGCGCAAGGCAATGGCCATGGCGGTGTTGGTTTTGCCCCAGCCGATGTTCCCGACGACGAGGACGTTCGTGTTCGACACGGACTGCTGGGCGTAGAGCTGCCAGGGGTCGAAACAGAACCGCTGTCCGGTGACGGTGTCGTGCCCGATGAACATGCCCTCCGCGCCGGGCTTGCCGGTGAGGAACGGGTAGGCACCGCCGAGCACGGCGGTCGTGTCCCGGTGTGCGCCCGGGATCCGCAGCGCCAGCCGCTTTTCATTACCGGGACCGGCCCCTCTCCCGGTGCTAGTCTGCGTGCCTGGCTCGGGCTCGCGATGCCTACGCCACATGCGCCTGGGTTGCTCCCTTGATGCGATGCGGGCTTCGATGATCGGTGTTCTGCCTCGCCTGGTCATGACTGTTTCTTTCTCGCAACGGTTTTAGAGTCGGAGACCGGTGGGCAGGATGGTGGCGGTGAGGGCGGAGAGTTGCTGGCCGTAGAGGATGCGGGTTTCGCAGCCGGCCGCCGCTGCGGCCTGCCTGATCCGAGTCGCGGCGTCGGTGAGATCGTTACGGGTCGCGGCGGTGATCGCCATGAGTGCGGTGTGGCGCATGTCGAGGTGGCCCTCGGCGATCTCGGTCTCGCGCTGCAGCGTGTCGGTTTGACGAGCGAGCTGCTCTGCGGTGTCGAGGATACCGATCCGGCGGCGCAGGGCGGCGTCGGAAGCCTGGGCGGTCTTGTCCCGGCCGATCTGGCGCAGCGCGACCGGGGTGGGGATCGGCTCGTAGACGAGGCTCACCGTGACGGTCGCGCCGGCGGGCAGGATGAGCGGCGCGAGGAAGGCGGGGTGGGTGTCGAACCGTGGCCAGCCGGAAACCCACAGCACCTGGTGCCAGGCGGAGTCGGTGCGCACCGCCGACCAACCCTCGACGACCGCCACCGGGCCTGCCGCACGCGTGGACTCCGTTGGCGCGGACACCCGAGGGCGGGTCCGGCGCAGGGCGATGCTGGCTGGGTCGAATCCGTCCACGATCCAGTCGGTGAGATCCGCTGGAGTAAACCATTTTTCGACGTTGGCACCAGCTGGGTCGAGCGTCTCGGGCAGGCCTACGCGGTGCGCGGCAAGGACTCTCGTCGCGGCGGCGCGGCCGTGGCCGGCGCGGCGGATGGCAGCACGGGCGATCTTGCCGCCAAGTGTGATCGCGATCAGGGTGTCGTGCCGCCACGCGGAGCGGTGTTGGTCTTGGGTCTCGCGGTACGCGGCCACGGCCGCGTCGACACGGTGCGTCTCCCCACTTCCGCTCGCGGCGCTGTCGATAGCCGTTGCCGCACCACCGTTCTCGTCGCAGGCGAACGTCGCTCCCCCAGTCACCGTACGTCCGCCGACGAGAGCACCGCTGCTGTCGGAGCCGTCTGCCGCGGGGCTCGACGGGGCGCCGTCGCCCTGAGCAGGGACCGCGGCTGTGGCTCGGTGAATGTTGGGTCGGGTGCGGTGGATGATGTGGGTGCGCTGGATCTGGCCGTCGGAGCCGATCGCGGCCAGTGCCCGGCCGAAGCCGGCTGTGGCCGCGCCCTGAGTTTCCGCGTCCGCGTAGAGGAACCCTGTGCCGGTGAGGGCGGCGATGGCGGTCCAGCTGGCAGCGGCGGCGTCGTGCAGGATCGCCGAGCCGTCGGCCGCTTGAAACACGGCGAGCTGCATCACGGTGCCGGGGATCGGCAGCACCCCGGCCGGCACGGGGCGGTCGGGTTTTGCGAGTGTCAGCAACCGGCCGTTTGCGCCGCGCCACACGTAGCGGGCGGCGTCGGGGGTCCATTCGACAAGGGCGCGGCCCTCGACCATCAGCAAGGCTGAGCCCACCACTGGCGAGATACCGACGGTGGTGATCAGCCCGGTCGTCATACCCGATGTGACGGTGACGATCGCAACCGCAAGGACGCACGCGGCGAGGGTGACGGCGCGGGTGGCGGACATGGGTTTCCCCTCGTAGCGTGGAGGCATCGCCAATGAGGAGGCGGCGATGGTTGAGAAGCGGCGCAGGTTCGATGAGGATTTCAAGGCCGGCGCGGTGCGCATGGTCCAGGAGACCGGGAAGCCGATCGCGCAGGTGGCCC
>JAFIHI010000127.1 GCA_017848755.1 Nakamurella sp.
ATTCGGGTTCATGGGTGCTGTGACCTGCGGCGATAGTGGTGGTGCCGGGCGGTTGCTTGATGTTTTCGGCGCCAGGTTGACCAGGTGATGGTGTGCTCGACGCTGGTCGTGACGGTCAGGGTGAGGGTGTCGAACAGTCGACGAAACTCGTTGAGGGTCAGCGGGATCAGTGTTGGCGGGGTTGGTGATCGGTCGCGTTCGGCTGCGGTGGTCACGGCGAGGAAGGCCATGGCGAGCATGGCCAGGGTGACCCAGCGGTGCCAGGAGGTCCAGGTGCGCACTTGGTGCTCGTCCAGGCCGGCCTGGCCCTTGGCTGTTTGGAAGGATTCCTCGATCCGCCACCGGTTGCCGGCCACGTGCACCAGATCGGCCAGGGCGGCCCGGCGTGGCGACCAGCACCGGTAGAACGCCAACTCGCATGTGGAATCGTTGCGGCGCACCAACAGCGCATGCTGCCCGGGCTTGTCGCTCGGGATGGGTGCCAGGGCCCAAGAGTACAGGCGTGGCCCCTTGCTACCGGCTCCGGCCGAGCGTAGCTGCCAGGCATCTGGTGGCAGGTTCTCGGCCAGGGTGGCGGCACGCACGGGCCCCAGATCCGTGGGCACGCGGTGATCACAGGCCACGGCCAGCACGTAGCCGATGCCGCGCTGTTCCAACGCGGCTGCCAGTTTCGGGTCGCCTCCGTAGACCTCGTCACCGCTCACCCAGGCGGCGGGCGCACCGCCGTCCAGCGCCGCCAGGATCATGCCGGTGGCCAGCGCCGGCTTGGTGGCGAACACGACCTGGTCGGGCACTCCCGCCTTCTGCCGGCGTGCGGTGTCCTGGGTCCAGGACTTGGGCAAGTACAGGGCCCGGTCGATCAGCGCGTGTCCCCGCCGGCCGACGTAGGTCAGATACACCGCGACCTGCGCGTTCTCGATCCGGCCGGCGGTGCCGGTGTACTGGCGCTGCACACCGACCGTGCCGGTGCCCTTCTTCACATCGCCGGTCTCATCGACCACCAGGATCCCGCCCGGATCGCCGAACGCCCCGGTGACATAGCCGCGCAGGTCATCACGCACCGCGTCGGCGTCCCACCTCGCGCGGGACAGCAAATGCTGCAACCCGTACGGCGAGACCATGCCGCGCTGCTCGGCCAACGTCCAGCAGTTCTTCCGCGACATGTCCGAGAGCAGGCCCGTCATCAACGCCCCGGCGTGCCGGGCCGGTTCGTACCGGGCGAACCGCGGCGCTATCCAATCCAGCAGCGCGCCGAACCCGTCCAGCCACCGGCGCGGATCTATGCTGTGAGCCGCGGCCAGCGCGGTGAAAGTTGATGTCTTCACAACCACCAATGATCACGCGCTGGCCGCCCTCACCTGCGCAAACACGCCAAGATCGCGATCTACAACTGTAGTACTAGGGCAGACTCCGCCCGCCCGCGGGTGGAGGCACATCTGAAGGAGTATGGCTGGATAACGAACAAGACAATCCGAAACATGTTCGATCTCGACGTCCAGCAGGCCACGCAGATCCTGAACGAGCTTCGTGCCGCTAACGTTGTCGTGAAGGACCCGGGCGGGCCCAAACGCGGACCGTCGATACGCTGGCTTCCGGCGAAGCACGTCGGCGGGCGGTAATGGTCACAGTCTCACGCGCGACGCGTTCGTCACGTGGCGGGCGATCAGTACCTCGGCATTGACGGCGTCAACAAACAAGCGCGACGGCACACCCGCCATGCCATATGTCAATCCACGTCGCGGCAGGTCACCACTCTTCGGCGCGAGGTCGACAGACCTCTGGAACAGGTTCAACTCGTGCTATTGACAACGCCCACCAGCGGTTGCGAGGGCGCGGTCGTCCGTCGTTGTCCTGTTCCGGTGAGTCGCCGATGCTGCGCGTACGCCTTCCCAACGAGCTGGCCCAAGCGGTCGATCGTGCCGCACGGAATGCGAAGACGTCCCGCTCCGAATGGGTGCGCCACGCGTTGGCGGAGGCGCTGCGCCGAGCCGGCTGAGTCGCCGTGAAGTGTGGCCGCAACTGCGGAAAGACGTAACCCCGGCGATGTGGCCGTGGCCAGTGATCGTTTCGGGGTCTTCGTTGTCGGCCAGCCTACCGATGGCCGTTGTGCTGCGGTTCGTCAGCCCGGCAGGGACTCGTACTGTGGCCGGATCTTCATCGCGTGAATGATGAGTTCGTTGCCACTGTCGAAGATGAGCACGACGGTCTCCAGCATCCGTGCCTTCGTGTCGAACCCGAGCCGCAACTCTCGTCCGGGGTCCCTCACCGAGGGGCTCGACGTGCTGGGGCTAGGTTGCCGCGTGGATCGCGTCCTCGGCGTTAATCCCGTGTTCGAGCGCTGACGGATGGACCTTCACGCGGCGTAGTGCGTCAGTGCTCGCGCATGGCCTCCGACCGCGTCTTGTGCTCACGCTCGGCCCGGGCGTCGAGCGCAGCGAGTTCCTCCGCTGTCAGGCGCACGGCGACCACTCGTGACGGCGCGGCGCCGCGTCCCGGACGTCCGCGACCGCGCCGCCTCAACTCGTCGGCGTCGTATCCGGCTTCGGCCTCGGCCGCCCAGGCAACGATCTGCTCCTCGGTGACCGGTGCTCCCCCGATGGCCTTCTGCCCACCCATGACGCTAATCGTCCAACGAAAATCAGGACAAGGGTGGTTCATCGAACAGCGGCTCTTGGCCAGACCCGTCGTCGCCTGTCGCAGATCCGACCGCATCGGCGGCGCCGAGTTCCTCGACAGCAGCGCGCAGCCGGCGCAGCCCGTCGGCGAAGCGCTCCGGCTCGGGCAGCAACGACAGCGCCAGCGCACCGTCGCCGGCCAGGTCGTAGAACCACCCCGGATGAACGGCCAGGTGCGCGTGCCGCAGCAGGCGCACCGCCAGGTCCGCCGGGTCCAGATAACGGGGCACGTCGACCAGAACCGTCCAGCCGCCGTCGCACCGACGAACACGAAACTCGCTGTCGAACAGCATGTTCCGCGTCGTCGCGAGATTGGTCGACAACCGGAGCCGGGTCGCCGCAACGGACTCGTCGGCAAGCGCGAGCAACTCCGGCAGCGCCGCC
>JAFIHI010000128.1 GCA_017848755.1 Nakamurella sp.
CACGCATCTCGTGATCGATTGCGTGTCGGCGCTTCCCGAGGACAGTGATGGGTACGGCCTGAGAGGTGTGCCGGGGCGGTCCCTGCTCGATTGGGTCGTTGCGGAGCATGTTGGCCGCGTCGCGGCATGGGCTGTGGAGGCGAGAGCGCTCGGGCCGGCAGCGTCGCCGCTGGTGGCTCGCCTGAAATCCCGTGGCAGGGCCAGGCTCGTGTTGATCATGGCCGTGCGATCCGACACCGATGGGTACGCGTTCACGGTGGTGGACACCTCGCACGGCGGAAGCCGGGATCCGTCCCGCTCGATCGGGTCGGCCGAGACGGCGCCCGCGCCGACGGTACCGGCCTTCCCGGTGGCCTTGTCTCCTGGGGACCTTGCGCCGGCCCGTGACCTGCTTGCGCGGCTGGCGCCGCGGGAGGTTGAGATAGTCACCGAGTTGTTGAACGGCTATCGGGCGCCCGGTATCGCCCGGCGGTTGTTCCTCGGTGCCGGAACAGTGCGGAACCACCTGTCGACGGCGTATCGCAAGCTGGGTGTCAAGGGCCAGCAGGAGCTGATCGAGCTCTTCCGGAACGTTCAGGCCGGCACCACGGTGCCGAAGTGACGGAGCGGCGCCCTACGGGCCTTGCTCGCGGGCATGATCGGCGGCGTTCCCCCGGGGTGCGGGGTCTCCCATGGCGGCGCGCCGGCAAGATCGCACAGCTCATGCGAGCGTAACGGACGCGCGAGGGAAGCAATTGGCGCAATCGGTGACAGTTCGCCCATCCGTGGATGACATTTCGTCGATTGACCTCGCATCGGCTATGCGGCAGCGTCAAAAGAGGCTGGCGACCGCGCCGGATAGCCCTGTTGCCTTGCTGCGGAATGCGATGCGTCGGCGACGATGCGGCGCGGATGACGGGACCGGATCGGAGAAAGAAGCCGTGAAGGTGCGGAACTAGCCGGATTCGGCCGGCGCCGCCGGTGTGGCGCAGCCGGGAATGCCGGGTGGGAGAGGAAAACGTGAGGCGATCGGCACTGGTGGACGGCCCCGCGATCCGCGACGGCTTGACGCCGCCTGCAGAGTCGGTGCCGCGCGGCCGGGCCGCACACGGCGTAGACACCGGTGGCGCACGCGTTTTCGTGCTGCCGGAGGCCGTGTCCCGCGCTATCGGCGTGGCCGCTATTCGAACCGTGTTCCAGCCGATCATCGATCTAGAAACCGCCAGCATCATCGGGTTCGAGGCGCTGACCCGCGGCCCGGCGGGCAGCGTGCTGGAAGACCCGCTGAAGCTCCTGCAGGCGGCTCGCCGCTGCGGCTTCATCGGCGAACTCGACTGGGCCTGCCGCGCGGCCGCGGCCCGGGCCGTGCTCGACAGCGGCCTGCCCGCCGGGTTGACCTGGTTCGTGAACGTCGAGCCGGACGCGCTCGCAACATCCTGCCCCAAGTACCTGTTTTCGACATTCCGCCGCGCCGCCTCCCGGTTGCGGCTCGTCCTCGAGGTCGTCGAACGGGGATGCGAAAACCATCAAGCCGAACTGTTGGAGCTCGCCGTCATCGCCCGGCGTAACGGCTGGGGAATCGCCCTCGACGACGTCGGGGTCAACGACGCATCGTTGGCGCTCCTGCCGGTGCTGCAGCCCGACGTCGTCAAGCTGGACGCCTCCCTGCTCGACCCGGACAACGGGGCCGCCGCGATGGTCGTCATCACCGCCCTCCACACTCACGCCAGGACCCACCGGATGCCACACCTGATTGTCGAAGGCATCGAAACGGCCAGCCAGCTCGCCTCGGCGCGGAGCATGTTCGGCGCCCGATACGGACAAGGCTTCCGGTTCGGCCGGCCACAACCCCTGCCACGCAACGTGATCCCGCCTACGCAACCACTGAACCTGCTGCCCGCCCCGGTGCCGTGACCGGACGCTCAACGCCGAACGAACGAACAACACCACACAGAAATGGGGTTCCACACATGCGCACCACGCACGCCCACCACGAAAGCGGTTCCGGCCGGGCACGCCCGTCCGGACCGTGGCGGCGCCTGGCCGCCGTGGCCGCCGCGGCCGCGCTCACGGCCGGGCTCGCCGTGTCACTAGCCGCGACCCCTGCCGCGGCGAACGGGGCAAGCACCCGGTACGTCGCAGCGACGGGCTCGGACACCGGCGACTGCACCACTCAATTGGCGCCGTGCCTCACGATCCAGTACGCGATCGGCCAAGCAAGCGACGGGGACACCGTGTCGGTCGCGGCCGGCGCCTACAACCTGTCCGCCCCGATCACGGTGGACAAGGCGATCACGCTGCAGGGCGCCACACAGTCCGACGTGCCCGTCATCACTCCGGCCGCCGGCACCGCGGCGATCACGGTGAGCGCACAGGGCGCGACGATCGCCTGGCTGAGCATCACCGGCGTGCAAGGGGGCCCCGTCACCTTCGGGTTCGGCGTCGTCGTCAAGCGGGCCGCCAGCGGCACGACCATCAGCCACATCGCGATCAGCGGCCCGCAGAGCGGCTCGGGCCAAAGTCAAAGCTTCGGTGTGTACCTCGAAAACGGGCCCGCCGACGTGACCATTTCGAACAACTTCATCACGGGGCTTTCGGAACCGAAGACGGTCATGGGCGTGTTCATCGGCGACTCGAAGGCCACCACCGCGAGCGACAATGTGACGATCTCCGACAACACCATCAGCAACATCGCGAGCACGAACAAGGGCGCCTATGGCATCGAACTCAACAACGCCGCCGGCGCCGGTCAGTTAACCATCAGCAACAACGATATTGCCTTTATCACGTCTGCGAACGGTTGGGTGCATGCGATCGGGATCGAGGCGCCCGCTCCGTACCTGTCGATCAGGGACAACAGGATCTCCAGGCTGTCCGGCAGCGCAACGGACACGGTTGCCGTGTGGTTCGAAAACGAGGACACCGCCACCGACATTCCGGCCGTCACCGGCAACTCGTTCACCTCGCTGGACAGCAATGCGAAGGCGATCGCCGTCGATGCCAAGATGCCCGGCACATTCCCGGGCGTGGACGCCACCCTCAACTATTGGGGTAGTAGTCCGGTCTTCACAAGCCTGATCAGCACGACCCCGCAAAGCCCGGTGAGGTACGTTCCGTGGTACACCAATTCGGAGAAGACGACGACCGCGACGTCAATTCCGGCCGATCAGAAAAGGCCGACGATCCCCGTGACTGCGGGCACGCCGACGACCGCGGTCGACGCGAACGTGGACTACAGCAAACTGCGTCAGGGCAACGAAACGTCTGTCACGGTGCCGCCGACGACGATCGAGTCGACCACCGGGATGGGCACGGCCAAGGTTGACATCGCCGGTAACACCACGATCACGCCGCAGGTGGGCGCAATCGCCTGGGATGGTGTGGTGTCGGCGCCCGCGGTGGTCAGCCCGCCGCCCGGGTCGCTGCCGGCGAACAGCACCGCGTCCCTGGCCATCGAGGTGGGCTCCAGTACCGTGTCGCTGACCTTCGATACGCCGGTGCGGCTGCTGTTGCCCGGCCAGGCGGGCAAGCACGTGGGCTTCATTTCGAACAACATCTTCACTCCGATCACCACCCGCTGCGGTGCGGATGCGTCGAACGACACGGTGGTCAGCGGCCTGGCCGCAGGGCAGGCGTGCCTGATCAACTCCGGCAGCGACCTGGCCGTCTGGACGACGCACTTCACCACGTTCGTCACCTATACGATGCCGTCCGGCGGCGGCTCGACGCCGCCCACCGCCGGGCAGACGGACCGGATCGCCGGCGCGGACCGGTACGCGACGGCGGCGCTGATCGCCGACCGGTTCGGCACGGCGAATGCGATCGTGATCGCGAATGGTACGGATGCGAAACAGGGTGTCGATGCTCTGTCGGCGAACGATCTGGCCGGGAAGGTCGGCGCGCCGATCCTGCTCACCCAGGCCGGGAGCGTCCCGGCCGGGACGCTCGCCGCGGTCAGGGCGGTGCTCGCCGGGGCATCCGATCCGACGATCTACGTGATGGGCGGCGCCGACTCGGTGTCGGATGCGGTCGTGGCCACCATCAAGGCCGCGGCGCAATCGGTGGCCTCGGGCACGGTGAGCGTGAAGCGGATCGCCGGCGCGGATCGCTATGCGACGTCCGCGCTGGCGGCGGCCGCGGCCGGCACCGCCGGAACGGTTCGCTTCGCGGACGGCGGGGCGCTCCGGTCGACGGCGATTCTGGCCTCCGGGCAGGTCAATGCGGATGCGCTCGCGGCCGGCCCGGTGTCGAACGCGTGGGGCCTTCCGGTGCTGCTGACCACGAGCGACCAGCTGCCGCCGGCGGTGGCGAAGGCGATCACGGCCGGGAAGATCACCCAGCTGCTCGTCCTGGGCGATCCCGGCCGGATCTCGCAGACGGTGCTGGACCAGGCGGCCGCGGCAGGCGTGAGAAGCGTGCAGCGGGTGGCCGGATCGGACCGGTTTGCGACCGCCGCCAAGCTGTACACGTTCGCGTTCGACACGATGACCGACAGTTCCGGAAACCATTACGGCGCAACGAAAGACGGCACCGCGTACCTGGCGAACGGCCTGACCGGATTCCCCGACGCGCTGACCGTCGGCCCGCTCGCCGGCAGCACCGGCGGCGCGCTGCTCACCGCGCGGCCCGGCGAGCTGAGCCCGGCCGCAGGCACGTTCCTGTCGGGCCACCAGGCCGCATTCACCACGGTGACCGCGCTCGGCCAGCCGGCCACGCTCTCGACGGCGGTGCTCCAGGCAGCGGCGAACCTGCTGTGACCGCCCGGTTGCGGCCCCCATGACGGTCCATGGGGGCCTGCAACCTCGGCACGGCCCATCGACGCGGATCGAAACCCGGCCCGGCCGCGGGGCGGCAGGCGCCGCCCGGCGCATCGGTGCCGGCACCCGCCGGTCCTATCGGTTCCTATTGGTGAGGGAGAAGGGAAGTCATCGAAGTGGAACCCGGCATCCAGCGCGACGACATCGCGCACAGTGGCCGCGGCAGCGGCACGGCGACCGTTTCGAGGCCGCCCGACGGGGAAGCGGACCCGGCCAGTGATGTCGCCTTCGAGCGTCGACTCGGCCAGCACCTTCGCGGCATTCGCCGGCGCATCAACATGAGCCTGGTCAATGCCGAGCGGCGGTCACAGGGACGGTGGAAGATATCGCGCCTGGCCTCATACGAACGCGGCGATCGGGCCATCACCGTCACCGCGCTGTGCGAGCTCGCCGACCTGTACGGCGTTCCGGTGCACGCCCTGATACCGGGAAGCACGTACCGGCCCAGGAACCCGGACGATCAACCCTCGATCGACATCGACATGCAGGTGCTGGCCGCCCTGCCACCGGACAAGGCCGGACCACTAGCGCGCTACGCGGCGGCGGTCCGGTCGGCGACCATCGACTCCCGCTACGAGCTGCTGTGTATCGGGCCGCGAAGCCTGCGGCTGCTCGCGACGATCTACGAGACGACCCCGGCCGACCTCGCGGCCAAACTCGTCGAATGGGGGGTCGTGGCCGAACCCGACGATCCGATCCAGTCCCGGTCGGGCACCCGACGAGCCGTACTCGGCTGACCCCGAGAGGCTGGTGCTTGGCATGCGTGTCGCGGCGGTCCCCTCTGGCGACCACCGGTCGGCTGCGCTCGCGAACGCGCCGCACCA
Source organism: Nakamurella sp. (assembly GCA_017848755.1). GTDB lineage: Bacteria > Actinomycetota > Actinomycetes > Mycobacteriales > Nakamurellaceae > Nakamurella. Next base: position 5,621 of record JAFIHI010000128.1, read on the forward strand.
GGGCGGCGCCGCATCCCGCGACATGCCGGGTGCCGACCGGTCGGATGCCGCGTGTCGTCCTTCACTCGCGGCCGCAGCGGGCACCAGCTGCGGGAAAGGGCTCGGCGCGTGAGCGCGAACATCGTCATCAACGGGGACCGAAGCGGGAATCCCCTGCCGTGACCGGAAGGGGTGGCGGTGTGAACACCGTCTCGCCGGCGGGAGCTGGGTGGGGCCTGGTCGCCGTGTCGATGCTCTCCGAGCGTCAGGCTGTGCACCGGTATGACGAGCGGAAGCAGCAGATCCTGGATGCGGCGGAGACCGTCTTCGCGGAGAACGGGTACGACGCGGCGTCCATCGCCGAGATCGCGACGCGGGCCGGGATGTCGCAGGCCGGCATGCTGCATCACTTTCCCAGCAAGGCCGTCTTGTTGATCGCGGTGCTGGACCGGCGGGACGATATCGACGCCGCGCAGGTCCACGTGCTGGACAACCCGGGCGGCATCGCGATCCTGCGCGGCATGGCGGCGTTGATCCAGGCGAATGCGCTACACCGCAACGAGACTCGGCTGAAACTCGTGATGGCGGTGGAGGCCAGCAATCCCGCGCACCCCGCGCATGAGTGGGCGCGGCAGCGGTATCTGTGGGGGTGTCGGATGCTGGCTGCGGGGTTCCGGCAGGACATCGAGGCGGGCCGCGTCCGGTCCGATCTGGATGTTGACGCGACGGCCAGCGCGGTCTTCGCGGTGATGGACGGGCTGAAATTGCAGTGGCTGCTCGACCCGGAGCGGGTCGACGTGGGCGCGGTGTTCGGGAACGTCATCGAGGAGATGATCGCCGCCATCGTCATCTGACGGCGGCATGGATCTGCCGCGAAGCCCATAATTGCAGGGCTCAGGGCTTTTCGACAAAAGGGCCATCGATTTCCGCCCCTGTCGTGAGGCCTCTAGATGCCTATGCAACCCTTCCGTCCGCACGCACTTTCGATCGCGATCTAGCCCCGGACGTCACACTCTTCGATTTCGTTGGGATAGCCCACCTGCGGAGAGACACACCCGCGCAGGTCGGGTGTGACGCCCGAGGGGTTGTTATCCCAATGAAATCGCAGAGGGGCGCACGTCCGCTAATTGTGCATACTCGCGGGCCAGGCGAGCAGGGTGAGATCGATGCCGCCAAATAAACCTCATTGGGCTCTCCACTTAGCCGGCCTACGATTGGGCGGTGATCACGGCACGTGGCGGTCGCGACTATCCGCGTTCGGTGGGTGAGTTCCTGGCCTGGTTCGGCACGGACGCGGACTGCCGTGATTACCTGGCATGGATTCGTTGGCCGGGCGGGTTCATGTGCGAGGGGTGCGGGCATGTCGGTGGGTGGGAGCTGGCAGACGGGCGGTGGCGCTGTCCCCGGTGCTCGCATCGCACCTCGGTGACGGCGGGCACGATCTTCGACAAGACCCGTACACCGCTGACGGTGTGGTTCTCGGCGGTGTGGTCGTTCGCGACGGCGAAGGACGGCATCTCCGCGGTGGAGTTGCAGCGCACGCTGCAGATCGGTTCGTACCAGACGGCGTGGGCGATGTTGCACCGGTTGCGTTCGGTGCTGATCCGTCCCGGCCGGGAGCTGCTGTCGGGCACGGTGGAGGTCGACGAGACCTACGTCGGCGGTCAGGAACCCGGCCTGGCCGGCGGCCGCGCGAAGGGCAAGAAGGCGCTGGTCGCGGTGGCGGTGGAAGACGAGCAGCCCAAGGGGTTCGGCCGGTGCCGGATGCGCATCATCGCTGACGGGTCCGCTGCCACGCTGCACAAGTTCGTCACCGACAACGTCGCCGCCGGTTCCACCGTGATCACCGATGGCTGGACCGGCTACCTGGGCATCGACAACGTCGGCTACGTCCACGATCGGCGAAGTCAACGCGCCGCGAAGGCCCTGGGCGAGGACATCGGCTCGCTGATGCCCGGGGTGCACCGGGTCGCCTCGCTGGCCAAGCGGTGGCTGCTGTCGACCCATCAGGGCGCCGTCGATGCTGAGCACCTCGGCGGCTACCTCGACGAGTTCTGCTTCCGGTTCAACCGGCGTCGTTCCCGCAGCCGCGGCTTGGTGTTCCTACGGGTACTGCAGTTGGCCGTCGGCCACGACCCGGTGCCCTACCACCAGTTGATCAAACGACCCAGGCCACGAGACGTGCCGCCCCGGCCGCCCGGAACAACCGGTCACCCGCCCAGCATCGATCGGCCACGCGCCGACCGCCCCTGGCGAAACCACTGACCAGCAACAGGCCGGCTAAGTGGAGAGCCCAGAAACCTCAAATCCGAGGTAGCGTCTCGGCGTGACCTGCAAGAACGGTCGAGTCCTGCAGCAGTTCGGCATGGCGGTGTTCTCCCCTGGCGTCGAGGCCAAGATCAACGGCCGGCCTTCGGCCAGCCTTGATGTCGGCTGCGGGTGACCTGGGGTTCCCCTGTTTCCGTGGAGACTTGATTTGTAGTGATCTTGTTTCCCGTCGGCCCCGGATGGCTGCCGTTGGGTGGTGCCCGGAGCCGGTGTCCAGGCTGGCCGTAGGACACTCGGAGGGCTTGGCCTTGACACCGGTGAGGACACCGCCATGCTGGCCGCTGCCGGGGTCGTCATGCCGCCGTTCCCGATCCATCCTCCTGTCTTAAGGCCCGTTCCTGCTGCAGTGGTGATCGCATTCCCAGCGCCGAGTGTTTCCGGTCGGTGTTGTAGTCCTCGATCCACTCGACCAGCGCA
>JAFIHI010000129.1 GCA_017848755.1 Nakamurella sp.
ACGCGGTCGAGGCCAGCGACCTGATCAAACGCTACGATTCCGCGATCGCACTGCATAACTTTTCAGTGACCATCGCGAGCGGTGAATTCTACGGATTGATCGGCCTCAATGGCGCTGGCAAGACAACACTATTGCGATGTATAGCGGGATTCACGAAACCTACCGCTGGGTCCCTCAAGGTTCTGGGAATGGACGCCGTCACCGACCGAAGTGCCATTCTCGGCCGGATCGGGGTGCTTATTGAAGAACCGGCGTTCTACCCGTACTTGTCCGGTTACTCGAACTTGATCGGTTTGGCCCGCTTTCGCGCCATGCCATGTGCTACCAAGCGTGTCGATAAGCTCTTGGATCGGGTGGGTCTGGGCGCCGCCAAACGTCGTCACGTCCGCGGTTACTCACGCGGCATGCGCCAGCGACTCGGAATCGCCGCAGCATTGCTGTTCGATCCAGACCTTGTGCTCCTGGATGAACCGACCGACGGCCTCGATCCCGCCGGCGTAGACATGGTAGGGCACCTGATGTCCGACCTTCATGCTCACGGCACCACGGTCGTCTTCTCTTCACACGCCTTGGCGGAAGTAGAGCGATTGGCCACGCGCATCGGTGTGGTCCATCAGGGTAGCCTCGCCGCCGAAGGTACGCCGGCGGAACTTCGCGATCTTCTCGCCCATGCGGATGGCGGCCTAGAGTCCGACCAATCCGGTGATCTCCGCACCACGTTCCTGTCGCTTGTCCGCGAAGGGAGACGCCGGTGATCCACGCAGCAGTCGCCGAGTTCGTTCGCCTGGCGCGGCGCTTGCCGGTGTGGATACTGACCGCCTTGATAGTCGTCAGCACCTGGGTGTCGGCGACAGAAAACGTTTCCGCTCTCGGCCGTGCTGAGCAGAATGCGGTGATCGCACAGAGTGAGCACGTGGTCGGATGCTCGATCGTGGTCGGCAACAATCCGACGCCCCCCACGTGCACTCAGGGCGGTTCCGCGACCGTTCCTAGCTCTGGGCAACCCCAACCTGCCACCGGAGGCTCGCAAGCGAGTCCCACACTGCAAGAGGTCATAGCGGCAGACCGCGCTGATGCTTCCAACTATCTGGGCCAAATACGCCAATCCCTCGCACCAAGTAGGTGGTTCGGCCTGGGCATAGGCGCGGTTGCCAGCTTGCCGGGGCTCGTACTCGCCCTCTTGCTCGGCACTGTCGCGGTTGGCGGGGACTACACCGCCCGAATGTGGAAGACCACAGTGGCAGCGGCCCGAAGCCGAACAGTCTTGATCAGCGGCAAGCTGCTTGCGCTGGCCACGGCCATGGTGTGCTGGCTTCTCATCGGAATGGCTGCCACGGTCATCACATACACCGTGAGCTTGGGCGGTGGCTTCACCGACGCGATCACCACGGCTGCCCTACCGGCCGCCGCTGTCGGCTGCCTGCTTGCGCTGGCGCTATTCGCTGCCATCGGCGCATTGACCTGCGTGATAACGCGATCGGCTCTGGGCGGCCTTGCAACCGGCGTCATCATCACTACTCTGCTGGCCACCGCGGGCTTCCTGTCCGAGCGTCGAGTCGTGATGCTTCCAGGCAGCCATAGCCCCGTCATCCTCGGCGGGCTTCAGCTTCCAACCCCGTTGCAAGTGATCCCCGCAGTCGCCGCGACGACGACGAAAACGGCCGATGGGATCGTCTCGCACCTGGGAATCACCGGCCAGCCACCCACGCCGTCCGTCGCCATTGTCATACTGCTGTGCTGGCTCACGGCGGTCGCCGGCGCGACGATCTGGGCGCTGAGGCGACAAGAGATTCGATGAATGGGAATCATGACGCACATCGCGCAGTGATGCATGATGATGAAAACCAATGCGAGCGGTACCAGGCACCAGGGGAGGTGTGCTTCGTGGCGAAGAGCGCGAGCGACAATCACGTCCTACGGCCGCTTGAACTTCAAGTGATGGAGGCCGTCTGGAGCCAGGGTGCCTCAACGGTCGCTTCCGTACACCAACGCATCAACTCACGACGCCAGGTACCACTGGCCTACACAACCGTAATGACGGTGATGAGCAGGTTGTTCGACAAGGGCGTCCTTGCCCGCACGAAAGAGGGTCGCGGGTACACCTACAAGGCAATTACCGAGCGCGGCGGAATCGCCCATCTCGTCGCAACACGGCGGATTCGTTCACTCTTGACAGACTTCGGACCCGTAGCGGTCACAGCATTCGTCGATCAAGTCGCGGACGATCCGGAGGCGATGCGGCTGCTCGCACGGCTCACTGAACCGGACTCGGATAACGGTCATGCGGTTCAAGATTGAGATCCACACGGCCGCCGTGGCCACCACGGCGAGCGCAGCCGGGCTGGTGGTCGCTGCTTGGCTCGCCGCCGCGCATCTGCTGCCGTGTTGGTGGCACGCAACATGGGCACTGGGTTGGCGACCGAGCGCGGCGTGTACGGTAACCATTCCGAAAACGGGTTGGCCGACGTGGCCAGTGATGGCGATGCTTGCATTGCTCGCCGCGTCGACGGCTGTCCTCTCCTCCGTGGCGAGCATCCTGTGCGTCATCCGCACTCGGCGGCTGCTGCGAACCTGGACGATGCACGTGGAGAGAACTCCGGACCGTCTCGCTCTCGCGGCGGACGATCTCGGAATCCGGCGACTGATGCTGGTACAGGACCCGCAGCCCATTGCCCAATGTGCGGGCCTCATTCGCCCAACGATTGCCGTCACGACAGGCCTGGTCAACGCATTGGATGACGATGCCTTGACGGCCGTGCTGTGCCACGAGGCGGGTCATGCACGAAGCCGCGATCCTTTGGCTTTCGCCATCTTCGACATCGCAGCGCGCGGCCTGTGGTTCGTCCCGGTTCTCAGCGAGTGGCGACGTGCAGCGCTGCTTCGTTCTGAGCTTGCGGCGGACCGAACCGCAGTGCACCTCGCTGGACGGACAGCCTTGGCAAGAGCCCTGCTGTACGCACAGGCCGAAGGACACACAGGCCCACGCGAAGTGCCAGCGAGCGCCATGGCCACAGTGACCACCGAACGAATCCTCCACCTGGCGGGCAAGCCATGTCCTCGACTCGAGGTTCGCCCTGCACGACGGAGGATTAGCGTGAGTGCTGCTCTGGCGATCGGAGTTGCGATCGCGATTACACCGGTTCGGCCCGTCGTAGCCTCCACCGTCGTCCACGCTTTCGGCGTCACTATGATGACGCCGCCCAGCAACACTGGCCTGCGGCCCGTTTGACGGCTCTCACCCGAAGCGGCGCGCAGTCACTTGGTTTCGGCCAATGCCACCACCGGCGGGGTGGGGCGCGATCGAGCGGTCGCGAGCCAGGCGCCGAGGATCACCAGCGGGAAGCCGACCGCCAGGCCAACCGTCATGGGCTCGGAGAGCACCAGCACGCCCAGCACGATCGCGACGGCCGGGTTGATGTAGGTCACGACGGTCGCCCGGCTGGGGCCTGCCTCGGCCACCAGCGCGAACATGCACAGGAAGCCGAGGGCCGTCGAGAAGACCGCGAGCCCGGCCACCGACCACACGGCAGCGGCGGGAAAGGCGCTGGGCGCCAACCAGATCGCGAACGGCGCATAGACGATCGCGGAGAGCAGCAGCGAGCCGGTGATCACGCCGATCGGCGGCAGGTCGTGCAGCAGGTGGCCCATCATGTACGCGCCGAAGGCGTATCCGATCACGGTGCCCATCGTCGCCGCCACGGCCCAGCCGTCATGCAGGTCGAGGTCCGCGCCGACCAGTACGGCCACCCCGCCGAATCCGATCACCAGACCTGCGGACCGGCGCAGCCCGAACTGGTCGTGCCCGGCCACCACCAGGATCACCGCGGCCACCAGCGGCACCATGGCGACCAGCAGCCCGGATGTCGAGGAATCCAGCCGGGTCTCCGCGTAGCTCAGTAGCCACCAGGGGCCGATGATCTCACATGCCGTGTACAGCAACAGATGTCGCCAGCGCCGGAGCACCGCGCCCAGCTCCCGCCGGTACAGCGCCACCGGAAGCAGCAGCAGCCCGCCGAGCGCGGTGCGGCCGAATGCCACGACCACCGGATTGAAGTCCGCGACGGCCACCCGGATCATCAGGTACGGCACGCCCCACAGGACGCTCAGCGCAATGAACAGGACCCAGGCCCGCCGACTCATGTGTTTATCCTGTCCACCCCGTGCTTCCTCGGGTGCCCCGGGGTACGGCCTCCTGACGACGTGATGCCGCGAACATCGTCATAGGCGGTTCGAGGCCCGCAACGGACGCGGGTGCACAGCGGCGCAGCGAAATCCCCGGCGTGTCGCTCCCGCAATCGCGGGCATCGGTGGTGAATAGTGAGTGTGCTGGGGCTCTTGTGACCATCGTGACTGCTGAACTACGCTCAGATTCGGCCGCATTCGGACGATCAGATGCGTAGGTGGTGGCGGCCCCTCGCTTCGCGCCACCTGGACAGGGCCACGAGCAGCACGGCCGAGCGGGGACGCAGCCTGCCCGGCATCGCGACCAGCCGACCGGGCGCGATGCCGGGCGGCCGGACGGGACGACATGCGCCGCTTCGCTTTCACGTCTGCCGCCGGAGTTCGCGGCGCGCTGTCCCGGGGGTTGACCGCGGCCACGGTCGTCGCCCTCGCGATGGCCTCGCTCGTCTTCCTCGGTGCCGGGAGTGCCGCCGCCGACCCGTCCGCGAACGCCTGGTATCAGCTGCGCATGTGCGAGTCGTCGAACCGGTACGACATCAATACCGGCAACGGGTACTACGGCGCGTACCAGTTCAGTCTGGGCACTTGGGCCTCCGTCGGCGGAACCGGGCTGCCGAGCGCGGCGACCTCTGCCGAGCAGGATTACCGCGCGCTGATCCTGTACCGCAAGCGCGGCTGGTCGCCGTGGACCTGCGCGGTGCTGGTCGGGCTGCACGAGGACGCGGACGCGCGAAGCGGTGTCATCCCGCCGCCGCCCCCGAATTTCAACACCCCCTACAACTTCGCCGGCGGCGCGAGCACGCCGACCGCCGCACCGCCGCCGTGGCCCGGCCGGCAGTTCGCCAAGGGCGACTCGTCGGAGGACCTCAAGGTCTGGCAGAAGCAGCTCGCCGCGCTGGGGTACGACGTGATCGGCACCGGCTACTTCGGCCCGTCAACGCAGAAGGCGGTGCTGGACCTGCAGAAGCGAGGCAGCCTCACCGCCACCGGCTCGATCGACGCCAAGACGTGGGACGCCGCGTGGACGCTGGCCGCAACCGGTTCGCCGGGCACCAGCGGCGGCACCGCCAGCATCGGCGGCACCGACCCGAACGTGGTGTACAAGCCGCAGACCAAGGCCGACTGCCATGTCGGCGACGCGACCGCACCACCGGCACCGAGCACGCTGCTCGCCTACGGCCAGACGAAACTGGAGATCCAGTGCTTCCAGTGGCAGGCGGCGACGAAGGGAGCCGGCCTCAGCGGCACCGCCTACTTCGGCGATGTGACGCTGGGCGTGGTGACGAAACTGCAGCAGCTCACTGGCATCACCGGCGAGAAGGATTCCGCCGGCCGACCGGCCATAGGCCCGAAGACCTGGAAAGCGGCCTGGGAGAGCACCGCGTCGCTCAAGTGATCATCCGGCCGGTTGCCAACGCATCACGGCGGCGCATCACCACGGTAACGGATTGATTACAGGGCATAACGGTTTGTCAAAATAGCTCAGCGACGCTCCACACGCAGCCGTACTGTGACGGTAGCCACAGCACGGCCGCGGTTCGCGGCGCGTCAAGCGCCCGTCCGTGCACGACGCCCGCGCACGGACGGAGCCACGAGGGGCCCGGGTCACGCAGACCCGGGCCCCTCAGTACATCTCCGGCACATCTCCGGCCCGGGTGCCCACCGGCCGCCTGGCGCGCGAATCCGATGAGCGTCGAGTATGACGCGGTTCGGCGCCATTCGCCCGGCGTGGATCACCCGACGCGGCTCGCCTTATCGCGAACCACTCTGCGGGGAATCACCCTGCGGCAAATCATCTCGCCACGAATCACCCTGCGGCGACAGCCTTCTCGGCGATCAGCTTCTCGGCGGCGGCGAGCCGCACACACGTCGTCACGCCCAGCATCGCCTCGGTGACCTCCGCGACCGGGGGCAGCGTCGGCGCGAGCCGGATGTTCCGATCGTTGGGGTCGCGGTGGTACGGGAACGAGGACCCGGCGGCGGTCAGCGCGATTCCCGCCTGCGCGGCCAGCTCTACCACCCGCGCGGCAGTCCCGTCCAGCACGTCGAGCGACACGAAGTACCCGCCCAGCGGTTTCGTCCACTCGGCGATGCCCAGCCCGCCGAGCTGTTCGGTGAGCACCCGATCCAGCTCGGCGAACTTCGGTGCGATGATCTCGCGGTGCTTGGCCATATGCGCACGCACCCCGTCCGCATCGCCGAAGAACTGCGCGTGCCGCAGGTGGTTCACCTTGTCCGGCCCGATGCAGCCCTCACCGAGGTGCTTGAGGTACCAGGCGATGTTCTCCACCGACCCGGCGAGGAAGGCCACACCGGCGCCCGCGAAGGTGATCTTCGAGGTGGACGCGAACATCACCGGCCGATGCGGGTGGCCGCTGGCGGCGGCGAGCGAGAGTATGTCCGCGCTCTTGGTCTCCGCGGTGGTCAGGTGGTGCAGGGCGTACGCGTTGTCCCAGAAGATCTTGAAATCCGGCGCGGCGGTGGGCATCGCCGAAAGGTGAGCGGCCACGTCTTGCGAGCACACCGAACCGGACGGGTTCGCGTAGGTCGGAACTATCCACATGCCCTTGATCGCCGGATCGCCCGCCACCAGCGCAGCCACCGCAGCGGCGTCCGGACCGTCGTCGTGCATGGGGACCGTGATCATCTCGATGCCGAGCGATTCCAGCAGCGTGAAGTGCCGGTCGTAGCCCGGAACGGGGCAGATGAATTTGATCGACTGCTCCCGGATCCACGGCCGCTCTGAGTCCACCGCGCCGTACAGCAGCGCGAAGTTGAGCACCTCGCGCATCATTACCAGGCTCGACGTTCCGCCCGCCACAATCTGTTTCGTGTCGACGCCGAGCAGCTCGCCGAAGATCGCGCGCAGCTCCGGCAGGCCGGCCAGCCCCCCGTAGTTCCGCACATCCGTGCCGTCCGCGGCCCGGTGGCCGTCCGGCAGCTGCAGCATCGCCTCGGCCAGGTCGAGCTGCGCGGCCGACGGCTTGCCACGCGTCAGGTCGAGCGACAGCCCTTTCGCACGAACAGCGTCATACGCGGTCTGGGCGTCCGCACGGAACGCCGCAAGCTCGTCGCGGCTGAGGTCAGTGAGCGCACGGGTAGGCACGGCGGACCCTCCTGATGTCGTGGTGCTTCGGATCGGCGGCTGCCGGTGGCTGTCTGTGACCGCCGGTCGCAGTCTGTGGTGTCGCATCGAATATGACGATGTTCGCGGCTGCGCCGCGGTGCCCCGGACTTGAGGCTCATGGGCAGCCGGGTACCAGTCTTCCAGCGCCCCGGACGTGAACCCACGGCCGCCCCCGTGCGTTCGGTCACGTTGCACCGGACGGAGCGCCGCCACCGCCACGCAGCCGTGGCCGCACGAGTGCGGGCCGATGGTGATGGGGTCGGTGAGAGAGCGATAAAGCTTTGGTCAAACAGTGCAGAAATCTCGGTAATATTGTTCGAATTCGGTGGCATCACCGCAGTTTTTTCGGCATGCTGGGGCATCTTGCGGAATCACACCGCAAGCCCCCGCTCCGATCCGGCGACGCCCGCCGGCGGGCGGCCACAACGGAGGCTAGGACCACGCCGGTCCTGGCCTCCGTGGCATTCCCGGGCCTATCGCCCGTGGGTTGTTCGGGGCTCGTTCTCAGGTCATTGGCCTCGGGCGATCAGCTCGGCTGGATCGACCGGACGCTGAGCTGGAACTGGCCGTCCGGGAGCGGATTCGCCTGGCACCCCAGACCGTTCGGCTGTGGCACGAACGCGGCGTGCGTCTCCCCGGGCGGATACACACGCAGGCCGCGCGTACTGACGGGCTTGCAGACGTCCGCCGGGAAGTTCCGGACGTCGACCTCCTGTAGCTGCGCCGAGGCCTTTGCGCCCGGCAACAACGTCACGACCGGGCCCTTGTCGCCCTGCCGTGACGCCGAGCCGCCGACCTGCTTCCCGCTGTCGCCTGTCACATACGCGACACCCGGGAACCCCTGCAAGGTGCACTCGCGGGTGCCGGAGTTGGTGAAGATCAGCGGGTAGTAGTTGCTCCCCGCAGCGCCGCCGGCCTGGCCAAGCGTGATGGTGAGCTCCGATGTGGCGCAACGTAATTGGTCGCCCTGACCCGTCGATCCGGACGTCCCGGTCGGCGTGCTCGACCCGGTGGCGGTGAGCGAATCCTGGCCGGTAGCCGTCGTGGCGGGCCCGGTCGGCGTGCTCGTCTGCGCGCTCGTCTGTGTGTCGGTCGCTGTCTGGGTACCGGGCGTCGTGCTGCCGCCCGGGCTGTTCGACGTGCTGGCGCAGCCTGCCAGCAGCGCGACTGAAGCGAGCACGGCGGCCATCAAGCCGCCGGTCGATGTGATCTTCATAGCGAGCCTCCTGACGCGTGCCTCATTCCGTAGACGCATGGGCAGCGACACCCGTTGTCCGCATCGCGTCGGCCGTGTGTCGTGACGCTGTGTGGCATAACGCTGTGCCCCCAAACTACGGGCGCCGAGGCTGTGCCGAAGCCGTGTCGAAGCTGTGCCGAAGCTGTGCCGCGGCTGCGTCGTGACAGCACGCCATCAGCATGCCTCCGCCGGGTCATCGTCGCACAGGGCCGCTCGTCCCAGTCGGCGCGCGGCAGATCATCCGTCGGCAGATCAACCGTCGACGGATGCCTTCGACCGGGCGACCAGGCGCAGCACCCCGGCGGTCTGCGCCGGCGTCATGTGCGGCACGTAGGCGCGCAGCACC
>JAFIHI010000130.1 GCA_017848755.1 Nakamurella sp.
CGCGCTGTCAGCTTGGGAAGCTGAAGTTCTGCCACTGAACTACGCCCGCAGCGACCGTGACGTTACGCGGCGACTATACCGAATCGGCGCCGCCCGGATACAACTCGTCCGTACCGAACAGAGCCGGCTCCTCGGACTCCGGCACGCCCTCCGCGAGCAGCATGCGTCGTTTGGTCAGCGCCCCGCCGTGCGCCGAGAAGCCGCCGATCGAGCCGTCCGCGCCGAGCACGCGGTGGCACGGCACGATGATCGGGAACGGGTTGGCGCCCATCGCCCGACCGACGGCTCGCGCCAGGCCGGGGCTGCCGAGGCGCTCCGCGATCTGCCCGTAGGTGAGCGTGTGACCGGGCGCGATGGTGCGGGTGATGGCGTAGGTCCGCCGCAGAAACGGGGTGAGGCCCGACATGTCGAGTTCGACATCGACGAGGTCGTCGCGCGAGTCGCCCGCGAGCAGGGCGCGGATGCGCTCGACCGCGGCCCGCACCGCATCCGGCGGCCGCGCCTCCACCGCGCCCGGCTGCGCCACGGCGAGCACCTCCCGCACCTCGTCCGCCGAATCCTCCGGAAGCTGCACACCGGTGATACCGCCTGGGCCCCAGGCGATCCCGCACGGGCCGATCGCCGTCTCGAATACCGCGAAGCCGACCGGTGCGTCGCTCACCGGGTCAGCCGCGTCCTCCGGCTGCGCGTCCCCCGGGTCCACAACCTCCGGATCGTCTACCTCGGCGCTTGCGCCGCGAACATCGTCATACCCGGTCGGCACCGCGGACGAATGGGCACCCGATTGCGACATGCCACCATCCTGCCTGGTCGACCGCTCCGGTTACGCTAACCGGCATGCTGCTGTCGGACCGGGACCTGCTTGTCGAGATCGAAGCCGGGCGCCTTGCGGTCGACCCGTTCGATGCGACGTTGGTGCAGCCGTCCAGCATCGACGTGCGGCTCGATCGGCTCTTCCGCGTGTTCAACAACGGCAAGTACACGCACATCGACCCGCAGATCCAGCAGGACGAGCTCACCAGCCTGGTCGAGATCTCCGGTGACGACGCATTCGTGCTGCACCCGGAGGAGTTCATCCTCGGCTCCACCTACGAATGCGTGACACTGCCGGACACGCTCGCCGGGCGCCTGGAGGGCAAGTCATCGCTCGGCCGGCTGGGGCTGCTCACGCATTCCACGGCCGGGTTCATCGATCCGGGGTTCTCCGGGCACATCACGCTCGAGCTGTCCAACGTCGCGAACCTGCCGATCACCTTGTGGCCGGGCATGAAGATCGGGCAACTCTGCGTGTTCCGGCTCTCCTCGGCGTCCCTGCACCCCTACGGGTCCGCCGTGTACGGCTCGCACTACCAGGGTCAGCGCGGGCCGACCCCGTCGCGCTCGTGGCAGAACTTCCGCCGCGACGACGTGAGCGGTGATCATGGGGCGCGGTGACCTGTCACACCGTGATGACGCGACACGGTAGCGGATGCGTGGCGGTTCAATAGCGGGCGCGTTCTCTCGTCGCCACGACGATGGTCCGGGCGGAAGGACGCCCTACGACGTACCCTACGTATATGACGAAGACCAGCGTGTACCTCTCGGACGAGGACGTCGAGCGCTTGGCTGTCCTGGCGCAACGCGAAGGGACGTCGCAGGCCGAAGTCATTCGCCGGGCTATCAACCAGTACCGGCCGCAGGGGCGCGGTGACCGTCACTTTGCTGTTGCGGCAAGTGGTCAGGGGTCGGGCCGCTCGATCGCCGATGTTCCCGAGGAGGAGCAACTCGCCGGGTTCGGTTCGTGACTCTCATCATCGACGCCGCGCCCGTGGTGGCGGTGGCCGACCGGAATGACCCGATGGGCGAGTCGGTCCTCGGCATCCTTGAGCAGGAAAGCGGGGACCTGATCGTTCCGGCGCCAGTGTCGGCCGAGATCGACTACCTGCTCGGTGTCCGTCTCGGCCGTGCCTCCCGATGGGCGTTCCTCGACGACTGTGCCGCCGGCCGCTTCACGGTCAGTGGGTTGACGCGGGCCGAGTATGCGACGGTGCGGGAGCTCGAGCAGCAATTCGCGGACCTGGATGCCGGATTGGCTGATCTCAGCGTCGTGGTCCTGGCGCACCGGTACGGCACACGGCGCGTCCTCACCTTCGACCAGCGGGACTTCCGAGTACTTCGGCTGCCGGGAGGCGACCCGCTCACCCTGTTGCCGTACGACGTCCCGTGACGGCAGTGCGGTAGCGGCGGCTGTGACGATGTAATGCGGCGACGATGTAATGCGGCGACGATGTAATGCGGCGACGATGTAATGCGGCGACGGCGCGGCACGGTGATTCGGTGGGCGGGTGAGCCTGCCGGTATCGTCCGCAGGTGGCGGAGCACGGTATTGATCGGGTATGACGATGTTCCGGGGCGGAGCCTCGCCTAGGAGATATGACGGGGGACGTCGTGGGAGAGGGGCTTGACGCGCGATGAGCGTGGATGCGCTGGCGATCGTCCTGTGGGCGCTGTCTGTGGCGGTGACGGTCGCCGCCGTGGTGCTGGTGGTGCGCACGATCACGCGGATGGTGCGGATCGTTCATCTCGGGCGGCCCGATCCGACGCGGTCCGCCTCGCCTGGCCGGCGGCTGTGGACGATGGTCAAGGAGACCGTCGGCCACACCCGCATGTTCCAGTGGTCGGCGGTGGCGGCGGCGCACTGGTTCGTCTTCGCCGGGTTCATCGTGCTGTCGCTGCTGATCGTCGAAGCGTACGGCGAGGTGATCTCGCCGGACTTCGAGCTGCCGCTGCTCGGCGGCTGGGGCGTGTGGAACATTGTCGTCGAGATCCTGGGCGTAACAACGGTTGTCGGCGGCGTGGTGCTCATCGTCTTCCGGCAGCTGGCGCATCCGCGGCGGGCCGGGCGGCGTTCCCGCTTCACCGGCTCTTCATTCTGGCAGGCGTACTTCGTCGAGATCGTCGTGGTGATCGAGGGTCTCGGCGTGCTACTGGTGCGCGGATTCAAATCCGCCACCGGATACCTCGACGCGCCGTCATGGTCGGATCCGGTGGCACGGGGGCTCGGCGCGATCGTCGGCGGAAACGATGCGGCGATCCGGCTGATGGCCTCGGTCAAGGTGTTCTCCGCGATGGTGTGGATCATCGTGATCGCGCTGAACATCACCATGGGCATCGCCTGGCACCGATTCACGGTGTGGCCCAACGTCTTCTTCAAGCGGGAAGCGTCCGGCGCGCCTGCGCTGGGCGCGCTGAAACCGATGATGTCCAACGGCGCCCCGATCGACTTCGAGAAGGCCGACCCGGAGGTCGACGTGTTCGGCGCCGGGAAGATCGAGGACTTCTCGTGGAAGGGGTTCCTGGACTTCACCACGTGCACGGAGTGCGGCCGGTGCCAGACCCAATGCCCGGCGTGGAACACCGGAAAGCCGTTGTCCCCCAAGCTGTTGGTGATGTCGCTGCGGGACCATGCCTACGCAAAGGCGCCGTATCTGCTGGCGGGCGGCGGGACCGACTCCGAGGGCAACGAGAAGCTCTCTGAGGCGGAGCTGGCCGAGCTGCGGCATAGGGATCCGCTGGCCGCGCTGGAGGCCGGCCGGCCGCTGGTGGGCGGTTCTGAGGTAGACGGCATCATCGACCCGGATGCGCTCTGGGCGTGCACCAACTGCGGAGCGTGCGTCGAGCAGTGCCCGGTCGACATCGAACACGTCGACCACATCGTGGACATGCGCCGCTACCAGGTGATGATCGAATCCGAGTTCCCCACCGAGCTCGGCACCCTGTTCAAGAACCTGGAGAACAAGGGGAACCCCTGGGGGCAGAACCAATCTGGCCGACTCGACTGGGCCAAGGACCTACCGTTCGAGGTCCCCGTGGTCGACGGGGTGCTCGGCGACGATGTCGAGTACCTGTTCTGGATCGGCTGCGCTGGCGCCTATGACGACCGAGCCCGCCGCACCACGCGCGCCACCGCGGAGCTATTGCACATCGCAGGGGTGGGCTTCGCGGTGCTCGGCGAGGGGGAGACCTGCACGGGCGACCCGGCCCGGCGGGCCGGGAACGAGTTCCTGTTCCAGATGCTGGCGCAGCAGAACGTGGAGACGTTGGGTGAGGCGTTCGGGGAGCGCGAGCGCAAGAAGATCATCGCCACGTGTCCGCACTGCTTCAACACCCTGCTCAACGAGTACCCATTGCTCGGCGGGCACTACGAGGTGCTGCACCACACGCAGGTGCTGAACCGGCTGGTGCGGGAGAAGAAGCTGGTACCGGTGGCCGACCCCGGACGGGACGCGAAAGTCCCTGTGACATACCATGATCCGTGCTTCTTGGGCCGTCATAACAGGGTGTACGAGCCGCCGCGCGAGGTGCTCGCCGCTGCCGGGCTGGTCCAGGCCGAGATGCCCCGGCACCACGAACGCGCCCTGTGCTGCGGCGCCGGCGGGGCACGCATGTGGATGGAAGAGACGATCGGCAAACGCATCAACCTCGAACGCACCGACGAGGCCCTCGCGACTGGCGCGAAGAAGATCGTCACCGCCTGCCCGTACTGCAACATCATGATCGGCGACGGGCTCACCGCCCGCCAGGCCGAGGGACTCGGCGACGGCGTCCAGGTGCTCGACGTAGCCCAGATGCTGCTGACCTCGGTCAAGGGGTAGCGGCCTGGAGGGCGCGGCGGATTCGGGAATCGGCAGCCGATAGCCGAACTACGCCCCGGGGATCACGATCTTCACGCCGAAGCGCTCGAAATCCCGGTCAAAGGTGGCCACGCGGGCGCCGTACTCCAGGGCCAGAGCGGCAATGTGCGCGTCCGTCGTCAGGTTCCCGGCGGTGCCCACGGACTCCAGCAGCCCGCGCAGGATCGCGGCGTGCCGGGCGGTGGGCTCGGGTATGACGGCATTGGGGCGGGCGCACCATCGGTCGACCAGATCAAGTGCTGTCGCCGGGGTGATCGCTGATGGGAAAACCCGGCGATTGGTTCCGATCCGCACAAAACCCAGTAGCGCCACCCAGCAGAAGCCGATTGTGGCCGGGCCGGTCAGGGCATCGCGTAGCCAGGCGTGTGACGCGGCATAGTGTGTCGAACGCTGGCTGATCGTGTTCAGCAGAACGTTGGTGTCGACAATGATCACTTGCCGAGTGCCATCTTCCGCAGGATTTCCTCGTCTTCCAACTCCTCGGCGATGCGGTTCGCGTGGGTGAGATCCATCAAGGGCTCGCCCATGTCATAGGTCGGAAAGTCCCATATCGCGTCGTCGGTGTCGTCATCGCCAATGCCCAACCCCGCCCGGAGCGTGGAGTTCACCGCCTCTTTGAACGTGAGGCTGCGCTCCCGCATGAGCTGCTGCAGTTTCAGCTCCACATCCGATTCGAGGGTGACCGTCGTCCGCATGGAAGCATCATAGCATCAGGCAGGATGATGCGCAGATGCTGCCGACATCCGTGAAGGGCTGGTGTCCGTCAAGCGCTGACCGTGCGCCGGCACTCGCGGGCCATATCACGACTGTTTGTGATCTCGATCGCAAACTGCACCGATTCAGGGGAACATGATGTGTAATTGGTGAGCCGACCCTGGATGCGATGGTGTTCACCGGCAGACGGCGCTCATTGGGCGTGGCAGTCGAGCTTGGGCGATGCGGGAGGTTCGATTCCTTCCGGCGGCACGCAGCGGGATGTCCGACTGGCCACGAGCCGGCCGGGCGTCTCGCTTTTCAATGCCTTCGTCGGTTCTGCTGTCAGTGCGACCGTCTCGCCGGGCTGAACGAGAAGTCGCCGCCGTCGGATTCCGCTCGGATCACGTGGTTCACCGCATTGATCAGCGCCAGGTGCGTGAACGCCTGCGGGAAATTGCCCAGATGGCGGCCGGACACCGGGTCCAGTTCCTCCGCGTACAGGCCGAGCGACGAGGCATGCGCCAGCAATTTCTCGCACAGCGCCCGCGCGCGGACGTGCTCGCCGATTTCGGCCAGCGCGGACACGAGCCAGAACGAGCAGATCGTGAAGCTGCCCTCCACACCGGACATGCCGTCGTCCGTGGACTCGGTCCGGTAGCGCAGCACCAGGCCATCGTGGGTGAGCTCGTCCGCGATCGCGAGGACCGTTGCGCGAATGCGTTTGTCGTCCGGGGGCAGGAACCGCACCAGGGGAGCGAGCAGCAGCGACGCGTCGAGATTCGTTGTGCCGTAATGCTGGGTGAACACCCCGCGGTCGTCGACGCCGTTCGTCAGCACGTCGTCGCGGATCTCATCGGCGATGGTCTGCCACGAGCGCGCCTGGTCCGGCGAATCGTGCAACTCGGCAAGCCGAGCGCCGCGGTCCATGGCCACCCAGCACATGATCTTGCTCATGGTGAAATGCTGTGGGGCGCCGCGTATCTCCCAGATCCCTTGGTCCGGTTCGCGCCACCGCTGGGCGGCGCATTCGACCTGCGCGACCACGATGGGCCACAGCTCTTCCGGCAACTGGTCCCGCGACCGGGCGTGCAGGTAGACCGAATCTAAGAGCGCGCCCCAGACGTCGTGCTGATGTTGCTCGAACGCGCCGTTTCCGACGCGGACGGGCCGGGCGTCGCCGTACCCCGACAGGTGATCCAGGGTGGACTCCGTCAGTTTCCGCTCGCCGCCGACCCCATACATGACTTGCAGGTGGTTCGGGTCTCCCGAGGCGACATCGTGGATGAAGTAGAAGAAGTCGTCCGCCTCCCGGTCGAAGCCCAGTGTGTAGAGGCCCCACAGGGCGAACGTGGAGTCCCGGATCCAGGTATAGCGGTAGTCCCAGTTCCGCTCGCCGTGCGGGGTTTCGGGCAGGGAGGTTGTGGCGGCTGCCATCAGCGCACCTGTCGGCGAGTACGACAATCCCTTGAGCGCCAGCGCCGACGACTGCAGGTAGGCGCGCCATGGGTGGTCTGGAAATGCCCCCTGGGACAACCACTGTCGCCAGAAGTCCGCCGTCTGTTCGATCATTACGTCCGCTTCGTGCACATCAGCTGGGCCGGGAAGTTCCGAGAATGCCAGCGCGACGAACTCCTTCTCGCCCTCCTGCATCCGGGTGCTGCCGGTGACGATCCGCCCCTCCAGGCCCATCCGGATCGAGCTGGTGAGCGTCAGCGTGGGCTGGCCGTCGGCGGTGGCCACCACGGTGTTGTAACCATGGCCGACGTAGGCGAGATCGGCAGGGGTTCGGTCGTAATCGAACGCGGGCCGGCAGTGCACCGACAGGTCGACGGTTCCGTAGACGCACGTCATCGTGCGCACCAGGACGTGCGAGGCATCCGAATCCGTCGGCGCCCGGCGATGCGTCGCCGATCGCTCGTCGACGTGATGCCACGGTCCGATGGCCAACGCGTCGCGCACGAGGAGCCACCCGGTGGGCGTCTGCCACGTCGTCTCCAACACCAGTGTGCCCGGCAGATAGCGGCGGGCCGCGGGTACCTGCGCGCCGAAGGGGCCTACCCGGAACGAGCCTGCCGACCGGTCGAGCAGCGACGTGAAGAGGCTCGGCGAATCCGGCCGTGGCACGCACATCCACTCCACCGCGCCGGACGGTGCGATGAGGCAGTTCGTCTCGCAATCCGACAGGAACGCGTAGTCGGCGATGCCGGGGAAGTCCGGACGCTCGGTGTGCCGATCGGTCTCGTGGTCGATGAAGCCGCCCG